>JAYUXQ010000210.1:0-12722 GCA_043752905.1 Nannocystis sp.
GACCGCGACCAGGCCGAGGCGCTACGAGGCACGGAGCTGTTGCTCGCCCGCAAGGACCTCCCCCCGCTCGCCGCGGACGAGTTCTACCTCGCCGACCTCATCGGCCTGACTGTCGAGCGCGTACGCCCCGACGGCCGCGTACAGCCGCTGGGCACCGTCATCGCCCTGACCAGCAACGGCGCCCAGGACCTGCTAGAGGTCGAGTACCAGTCCCCCGGTCGTCGCGCCGACACCTGGCTGCTGCCAGTGCTCCCGCAATTCCTCGCCGAGATCGAGGGCCGCCTGCGCGTCGAGCTGCCGATCGGCATGCTCCCGGACGCGCTCGCCGACGGCGACGATGGTGCCGAGGAGGTCGGAGCGCCCGAGGATCCCGGAGCCTCCGAGGAGACCGCGGAGTGAGCGGTCCGACCTTCGAGGTCTTCACGCTCTTCCCTGACGCGATCGCCGGCTTCCTGCGCGGAGGCCTGATCGGCAAGGCCGCCGAGCAGGGCCTCGTCGCCGTGCACTGCACCGACTACCGCGAGTTCACCCGCGACCGCCACCGCACCGTCGACGACACCCCCTATGGCGGCGGCCCCGGCATGGTCATGAAGATCGAGCCCGTGGTCGCCGCGCTCGAGAGCGTCGCCGCGACCCGCGGACCCATGCACCGCGTCCTGCTGACGCCCTCGGCCCCTCGCTTCGATCAGCGAGCCGCCCGACGCCTGGCCCGATACCCGCGCATCGCCCTGCTGTGCGGCCGCTACGAGGGCATCGATGACCGCGTCCGCGAGACCCACGTCGACGAGTGCCTCTCGCTCGGCGACTTCGTCCTCAACGGCGGTGAGGTGGCCGCGCTGGCGATCATCGAGGCGGTCGCCCGGCTCTGCGAGGGCGTGCTCGGCAACCCGGAGTCCGCCGCCCGCGACAGCTTCTCCGCCGCCGACCTGTCCGATAGGACAGATAGCACAGACGTCAGCGGACCATGGCTCGAGTTCCCGCAGTACACCCGGCCGCTCGAGTTCCGCGGCTGTCGCGTGCCTCCTGTTCTCCTGCGAGGCGACCACGCCGAGATCGATCGCTGGCGCGCCGAGCAGGCCTGGCGGCGCACCTGGGCCCTGCGGCCCGATATCCGGCCCGCGCGCACGCTCCCGGCCGCCACCCCCATCTATCTCGCTCACGCCGTATCCGCAGCGTCCGCCCCCGAACTGTCCGGTCTCACCGCCCTGCCGGGCGTGACCGGCGTGGTGGGCCTTGGCGCCCGCGGCCGCTCGGGCGCCCCTGGCGTCGAGCTACACGGTGACCTCCGGGCCCTGCGCCGTGAGCTGCGACGCCGTCACGGCGCTGCTCCCGACGTCATCGCCGTGGTCGCCTCGATCGCCGCACCCGGCCCTGGCAGCGAGCTCCCGGTGGCCTGCTCTGCGGCGGCGCTGCTGGACCTCCTCGCCCTGACGGGAGATCTCTCCGCACCCCTCGTACTGGTCCTGGTTTCGGGCCCCGCCGGCCTGGGAGATCTCACAACCTTTCTTCCGGCTGCCGACGAGCGGGCGAAACCTGCCCCGGCGGCCTCTGCGGGCCTGCGAGCGGTCTTTGCGCTGGAATCCCTCGCGCTCGAGGCCGGTGCTTTGGAGCTTGCGCGAAGGGCCCCAATGATTGACTCTTTGCCCCCCCAGCCGGTATGTGGGTCGGCAATCTCCCTTGCCGTCGCGGCGCTCGCCGAGCTCCGCTCGTCCGCCGCTCGCTAGCTCCTGCGGCGCCCGCCGGCGTCCCGACATCATAGAGCCCTGTCATGAGCAACAGCAGCCCGTTCATCGAGAAGATTGAGAACACCTACAAGCGCAGCGATCTGCCGGAGTTTCGCCCAGGCGATACGATCCGCGTCCACGCGAAGATCTCCGAGGGCGGCAAGGACCGCATCCAGGTGTTCCAGGGTGTGTGCATCCATCGCAAGCGCAACGGCGGTCGCGGGGCCTTCACGGTCCGCAAGATCTCCCACGGCATCGGCGTCGAGCGCGTCTGGGCGGTCAACTCCCCCCGCGTCACGAAGATCGAGCTCGTCAGCCGCGGTCGCGTCCGCAAGGCCAAGCTCTACTACCTCCGCACCCTCAGCGGTAACGCGGCTCGCATCCGCGCTCGTCTCGGCGGCTATGCCAGCCTGATCGACACGACCGCCGTGAATAACGACAGCGAGCCCAACTCCTCCACCGAGGGTTGAGCCGAGGGTTGAGCCGAGGATAAGCCATGCGCTCCGCGCCGCCCGTGTCGACACGGGCCCGTGGCAACGCGAGTGAAGACCTGGCCGCGAGCTTCCTGGAGGCTCGCGGTCTCGTCGTTTGTGAGCGCAACGTGACGCTCGCTGGCGCGGAGATCGACCTCATCGCGCAGCTCCCAGGCGAGGCGGGCGCAGCGGACACCGTCATCTTCGTCGAGGTCCGCAGCCGGCTCGACGACCACGCCGGTCACCCCATCGAGACGATCGGCCCAGCCAAGCAGCGGCGGATCGTTCGCGCCGCGACGGCTTGGCTGGTCCGCGCCTCACTGTGGGAGCAAGTCGCCGTACGCTTCGACGTCGTGGCGATCGTGTTCGGCACCGACGACAAAGCCCCGGAGATCACATGGATCGCCGGGGCCTTTAACGTCGACGGCTAGTCGACGTTTACATCATGGGGTGGTGGTCGTGGTGGTCGCGGTGGCGTCGGTGGTCGCGGTGGCGTCGGTGGTCGCGCCCGGAGTCATCTCCATGACGTTGCACAACGGGTTGCCCTCGGTGTCCTTCGGGAACGCCGCGCAGTCCTCGTTGAGCTTGGCGACCGTACCGGCCGAGACGTCGTCGGAGCACACGCACAGCTTCTGGCAGCAGAACTCACCGAGCTTCTGGATCGGGGCGCACTGGAAGCCGTTCTCACAGGAACTGTCCGCCGAGAGCACCTTCTTGCCGATGCCGCCGTCCTTGCAGTCGGCGTCGGTCGAGCAGGTCTTCGAGCACATCGAGCGCTCGAGCACGTACGTCGACGAGAGCTTGCATCCCTTGTTGACGCAGGTGAAGCGGCTACCGCCGTCCGTGTTGCACTCCGGGTCTGCCGCACACGGAGCCTTGGGCGGCGTGTCCTTTTGAGCGAACACGCAGAGCAGGTCGTTGCAGCTCAGGGCCGGGAAGGTCACGATCTGGCTGTCGGGCGCCTGCACGTCGCCGTGATTGCAGGGCGCCCCGACGTCACCCTTGGGACAGGCGCTCAGCAGCGGAACGAGGAGCATGGCACCCAGCAACGTGGCGGCGGTGCGGAGGGAGGCGAGCGTACGAATGGCTGGCATGTGGGATCTCGGTCTAGACGGCCGGAAGGGGCCTTCATCGTACACGTACAGGCCATAGGGTCAAGCGTTCCGGTCCTGCGCCAAAACTCGCGCATTCGCTTGCCAACCTTCGCCAGATGCGCCTCACGGGAGCCTGTGACCCGCGCCGTCGCCCCCCGTGTTCCAGCACGAACGGTCCGCCGCAGCCTCCTCCCGGAGATCGTTCCTTCGCGGTCGTTGCGAACTCGCCTCGCCGTCGTCGGCGCCGGCTGTCGTCGCAAGGCCCCACGCAGTCTCCGAGCCGCAGAAAGTCGACCCGTAATATTAGTCACAGGTCGTCGAGATCCCATGACCGGAATCCTTCGACTGCGTCGAGATCTCCACAGATCCGGGCCCAGTTCGGTCCGTTTCATCGGCTTTGAGCCCGAAGACCTCCGCTCTCATCCTCGTTCGTACCCCCGGCGACCACCTCGTTCCAGGCCGCTGAGGGTCGTCCCGTGCACCCTCGCCCCGAATCACCGCCATTGAACTCGGCCGCGCGAAAATCTCCATCGCCACGCTCGCGAAACTCGGCGCAGCACGAGCCCCTTGCGACTCGAAGCTGGCCGCTGGTAATGTCCAAGCCTCTATGAGTGCGAACTGTACGTCCGGCGCCCGCGCCGGAGTCACTTCGCGTCTCGGGACATCGAGGCAAAGGCTTGGCTTCACCGCCCAGCAGTACCCCGCTCGCTGAGGACGCAACGACAGCATGAAATCGCTCCGACACCTCACGTCACTCACTCTTCTCAGTCTTTGCGCCACGTGGGCCCTCTACTCCCCACCCGCTGAGGCAGGTCCGCCGCCGCCGCCCGCAGGCAAGACGCCGCCGCCTCCGCCCTCGGGTGGTCCGGCCGTGCCTCCGCCCTCCGGTGGCTCGGCTCTACCGCCGCCGTCCGCCGGCGCTGCGACGCCGTCCAGTGGCCCGGCCACCGGCGTGCTCGTCGACGCGGAGGAGAAGTACAAGAAAGAAGATTACCAGGGCGCCGCGATCATCTTTGACGCGGTGGCCAGCGGCAAGACGGCCGGAGACACCTACCGCGCCAAGTTCTGGCTCGGCAAGACGCTCTACAAGCTCGAGTTCTACGCGGTCTCGCTGAGCGTGTTCAACGAGATCGTCGCCGCCGGTCCGAGCCACCCGTACCACAAGCTGACGCTGCCCTGGCTCGCGTCGCTGAGCCGCGAGCTGCCCGAGGGCGCCGGCGTGCTCGAGAAGGTCGGTACCTACAAGCCGGCCGACCTCGAGGACTCGGCCTTCGACGAGGTCCGTGACGAGCTGTACTACCTGCTCGGCCGCTTCTACTACCAGAAGGGCGACCTCGGCCAGGCGATCGCGCTGCTCGGGCAGGTCCCGGACGACAGCGACTACTACATCCCGGCCCAGTTCTTCCTCGGCGTCGCCGAGACCCGCGAGTTCCACGGCCCGCAGGCGGTCGAGGCGTTCAAGAGCGTGCTCCGCAAGAACATCGTTCTCCGCGAGAACGCCAACAAGAACCGCAAGAAGACCAAGAAGGAGCAGAAGAAGAAAGCCAAGGCGCTCAAGAAGGCGGCCAAGGGCGGCAAGCTGGTCGCTGGCCAGACCGAGGAGCTCTCCTTCGACGAGGAGATGCAGCGCTACGAGGAGCGCGCCAACCTGGCGCTCGGCTACATTTTCTACCAGGTCGGCAAGTTCGAGACGGCCAACAAGTACTTCGACAAGATCCCGCTCGAGTCGCCCTACTGGCTCGACTCGATCCTCGCGGCGTCGTGGTCCGAGTTCCGCCTCGTCGAGCTCGAGCCGGAGAAGGCCAATCTCCACTACCAGCGCACGCTCGGGTACATCCACACGCTCAACGCGCCGTTCTTCTACGACTACCTGTACCCGGAGTCGGTCATCCTCAAGGCGGTCACGTACTACTTCAACTGCCGTTACCAGCCCGCCAAGCTGGCCATCGAGGAGTTCAACCGCCGCTATCCGAGCACCCGCGACGACCTCAAGGACCTGCTCGCCAAGGCCCCCGAGGACTTCGCGCTGTTCGACCTGAGCGTCAAGATCCGCAACAGCGAGTCCAACCTCGACCCCTTCGTCGAGGAGGTCGCCCAGAAGACCCTTCAGGACAAGACCCTCGAGAAGAACTACGCCTACGTCAACGAGCTGCAGCGCGAGGGCGCCCAGCTCGACGAGATGAAGCCGGACTTCAAGAGCAGTCCGCTCACCGACACGATCACCGAGAACCTCGATGGCCTGCTCTCGCTCGCCAAGGAGACCACCGGTGCGCTGGCCCGCCAGCGCCTGATGACCCAGATCCAGGAGATCAACGCCCTGGAGCGCGAGGCCATCAAGATCGAGTACGAGATCCTGAACCGCATCAAGGCTCAGGGTGGCGGCGCGCCCAAGGAAGGCAGGCCGCAAAAGCCGAAGATCGACTCCGAGCACGAGATCTACAACTACAACGGCGAGTACTGGAAAGACGAGCTCGGCTACTACAACTACAAGGTCACGAGCCTCTGCAAAGAGGAGTAGACCGCGTCGCGGGGAGGGGTCAGCGCGCGACCCCCGACCGCGAAACCAAAGCGTTCACGCGGCGTAAGCTCCTGCATTCATCGAGGCAGGGGTCCGCCAAACAGAGGTGAGAGGTCCATGAAGTCGCACAACGCAATCCGGAAGTTTCGCAAGCTGAGCACCCTGAGCGGCATCTGTCTCGCGGCGATGGTCATCACCTCCGCCGGCGAGACCTTCGCCCAAGAAGCAGCGCCGGCCGGCGGCGAGGAGAAGAGCAACGTCCGTTACACGCGCAAATCCGGCAAGGTGCGCACCAAGGACACGCTCGACACCAAGTTCAAGGCCCAGAAGGAGCAGCAGGAGAAGGAGTCGAAGCGCAAGGTCGACATGATGCAGGGGGCCGAGTTCGCCAAGAAGCGCTCGGCCGTCGCGCAGGAGATCGCCGACACGCAGATCGAGCAGCTCAAGCGTCTGCTCAAGGCGACCGATCCGAGCCACGCCGACTACCCCGATCTCCTGTTCCGCCTCTCCGACCACTTCCTCGAGAAGAAGGCCTACTTCGAGAACCAGGTCGGCGCCCTCTACGATGGCATCTACGCCGCCGAGGAGGCCAAGCAGAAGGGCAAGGCGGACCAGCTCAAGGCCAAGCAGGCCAAGTTCGAGGCCCAGGGCAAGGAAGCCTCCGAGCAGGCCGTCAAGATCTACAAGGTCCTGGTCAGCTCGCCCCAGCTCGGCAAGTTCAAGCGCCTCGATGAGGCCCTGTACTTCTACGCGTTCGAGCTCGGTCAGCTCAAGCGCGAGGCCGAGATGAAGGAGGCGTACATCCGCCTCATCCAGGACTTCCCGAACAGCCAGTACATCCCGAACGCCTACCTGAGCTTCGCGGACTACTACTTCGGCCAGAACAAGATCGGCGACGCCCTCCAGCTGTACGAGAAGGTCATCACTTTCAAGGACAGCCCGGTCTATGCGTATGCGCTCTACAAGATGGCGTGGTGTCACCTCAACCCGGTCGGCACCGGCGAGCCGCGCTACGACCTCAGCCTCGACTTCTTCGTGAAGACGATCGGCGCGACCCTCGAGGGCCGTGCGGGCTCCGAGTCCAACGCCAAGCAGCTGCGCCGCGACGCCCGCCGCGACCTCGTCCAGGCGTTCGCGCAGTCCAGCAAGCCCACCAAGGCGTGGGACTTCTTCCAGAAGATCGGCGACGGTCCCAAGGAAGACGAGAACATGTCGCGCAAGATGATGGAGCTGCTCGCGGTCCGTTACTTCGGACAGGGCATGTACACCGAGTCGACCTTTATCTACGAGAAGCTGCAGGAGCTCTACCCCGAGGACGCGCAGACCTGCGAGTGGCAGGGCCGCATCGTCATCAACGCCCTCGCGACCGACAACAAGTCGGTGCAGTGGACCGAGACGGCGCAGCTCGGCGAGTACTGGACCAAGTTCAAGGACAGCAACAACAGCCAGGCCACCAAGCGCAAGTGCCGTGACGAGACGCTCGACACGATGAAGCAGATGGCGACCGTCTGGCACGACGAGGCCGAGAAGACCAAGAACGAGGCGACCTACGCGCTCGCCGAGCAGGCCTACGAGGGCTTCCTGAAGACCTTCCCGAAGGATAAGGACGCCTACGAGATCCAGATGTTCTATGCCGAGCTCCTGTGGGCTCGCGCCGGTCACCTCATCAACGACAAGAAGACCAAGACCGACGGCCTCGCCAAGTTCCGCAAGGCCCACGACGAGTTCATCAAGGTCCTCGAGATCAACCCCGAGGGTAAGTTCACCCAGGACGCCGCCTTCGCGCAGATGCTGGCGATGAAGAACGCCCTCGAGTACGACGAGACCGGCGGCCAGGGCAAGGCCTGCAAGACCAACGCCGAGGGCCTCTGCGTCTTCCAGGAGAAGGAGAAGAAGAAGAAGGTCAAGAAGGACGAGAAGACCGTCACCGATACGAACGCCGATTACCCGGAGAGCTCGTACACGGAGGATGAGTCGAAGATGCTCGAGGCCTACGACACGTACCAGAAGTACGTCAAGGACACGAAGGACCCCGAGCTCCCGAAGATCGTCTACCACCGCGCGAAGATCATGATGAACCACAACAAGTTTTCGGACGCCCGTCCGTTGCTTGAGGAGATGGTCGTCAAGTTCGACGGCACGATCTACGCCGCGTGGTGCTCCGAGATGCTCCTGGACCTCCTCACCATCCGCTGGACCGCCAAGGGCGCCACGCCGGACGAGACCGTCAAGGCCTCCGACGACCTGGAGAAGTGGGCGACCAAGATGCAGAAGATGAAGGTCTATAACCATCCGGAAGCGGATGAGCTCAAGGCCGCCATCCCGCGCCTGCTCGCCGGCATCGGCTGGAAGAAGGGCATGGCCTATCGCGACGCCGGCGCCGCGGGCGACCCGGACGGCTTTCGCAAGTGCGCGGAGCAGTTCCTCTCGCTCTACAACGAGTACGGCGACGAGCACGAGAAGGCCTCGACCCTCATCTTCAACGCGGGCGAGTGTTACGAGGCCGCCTACCTGCTCGGCCAGTCGGTCCGTATGCGCAAGCTGCTGATCGACAAGTTCCCGGCCAGCGAGCACTTCCAGGGCACGCTGTCGAAGCTCGCCGGCAACTACCAGGCCATCGCGATGTACGACAAGGCCGCCGAGCGCATGGAGGCGTACGCGGAGAAGTACGTCAAGGACAAGGAGTCGCCCGACTTCCTGCGCAACGCCTACCTGTTCCGCCTCGGCCTCGGCCAGAGCGATCAGGCGAACGCCAACCTGGCCAAGTACGAGGGTCTATACAAGAAGGACAACCCCGAGCTCGCGGCCAAGATCTTCTGGTCGAAGCACGACATCCTCAAGACCGACGACGAGAAGCTCAAGCACGCCGAGGAGTACCTCAAGACCTACGGCAAGTCGGGCGGCCTCGACCGCCGCGTCGTCGCCGAGGCGTCGATCGGCCAGATCCTGTGGCGCCAGTCCTGCGACAAGGGCCTGCTCTACGACTCGTGCATGACGATCGAGCGCAAGGTCGCCCAGGCCGGCGAGAAGGCCCGCCAGCGGGCCGCCGAGCTCAAGCGCAAGGACAAGGCGATCAAGGCCAAGAAGGCCAGCGGCACCGGCAAGGCCAAGCAAGAGGTCCCGAAGAACTGCGGCGCGGCCACTTCGGGCATCGTCAAGGTGTTCCCGCGCAACAAGAAGCGGGCCGACGAGGCGCAGAAGTACTTCGACAGCGTCATCAAGAACGCCAAGGCCAAGATCTCGATCCCCGAGGACGACCGTCAGCGCGCCGAGGACTTCCGCAACGCGGTCGCCATGGCGCAGGTCTATCGCGCCGACGTGCAGTACGAGGAGTACGTCGTCATCGCGATGCCGTCCGGCCTCACCTTCTTCGTCGAGGACTACAAGAAGGACTCCGGGCTCCCCAAGTGGGAGAAGGAGTACAAGGAGCAGGTCAAGAAGCGTGACGACTCGGTCAAGCGCTTCACCGAGTTCTATCAAAAGAAGGGCAAGCTCGGTCAGGACCTGCAAAAGACCTACGACTCGATCGTCGAGGCCAAGCAGTCGCCGTACTGGATGCTCGCCGCGGCCGCGCGCTCGGCCATGGTCTCGCAGAACTACGCCGACCAGCTCTACCGTGCCGAGGTGCCGGCAGAGTTCAAGACCGAGGAAGAGGCCTATGCCTTCTGCGACGAGCTGAGCGACAAGGCCCAGCCGCACCAGGACGCGGCCGTCGCCAAGTTCTCGTACTGCCTCGAGAAGTCGACGACCTTCCAGTTCTTCAACGACTTCTCGCGCCTGTGCGAGGAGGAGCTCCAGCAGCGCGACGCCGACAAGTACCCGTCGACTTCCGAGATGTTCGGAAAGTCGCAGTACACGGCGAGCCGCCCCGACCGCGTCGATGTCCAGACGGACCTCGAGGGCGAGCGGCGCAAGGCCGACGCGAGTAAGCAGCCCGCGGCCGAGAAGAAGGCCGACGACACCGCCAAGAAGGAAGAGGCCAGCGACGCGGCCGAGTAGAGGAACCACCCATGCGTAACCTGATCAAACTCGCAAGCATCGGTGTCCTGGCTGTCGGTCTGACGGCTTGTGGCAAGAAACCCAAAGACACGACCGACCCCGGCGGCGGCGGCGGTGACGGTGGCGGTACCGCTGGCGGCAACGTGGCCGGCGGAGCCAACCCGAAGGCGGCCACGGCCGAGGCCAAGGCCGACTTCCAGGCGGCCGTGAAGACCTACCTGTCCGCCAAGAGCGACGGCAAGATCAGCGGCGACGAGTGCGAACGCGTCGCCTCCGGCTTCCAGCGCGTCTACAAGCAGCACGGCGTGCAGATGGCGATCGCCCAGTTCAACGCGGGCGTCGTCTACGAGGAGTGCGGCCAGGCCGACAAGGCCGAGCCGATCTACTCGGGGCTCACCAGCTCGGCGCCCAAGTTCGACCTCGCCTACAACAACCTCGGCGTCATCTACTGGAAGAAGGGCCAGGACGCCAAGGCCCTCGAGATGTTCAAGAAGGGCGTCGAGGCCAACAAGCTCAGCGCTCGCGCGGCCCGCAACAACGTCGCCGGACTGATGCGTAATCAGTACGTCACGAACACGGACCTCAACGTGTTCAACGAGGCGCAGACGGCGATCCAGGGCGTGCTCGCGCTCGACTCGGGCAACCAGGCGGCCTACGAGAACCTGGCCCGCATTTACTACGACCGCGGTCACCTCAAGGACAAGTCGTACCTGGTGCTCGCGGATCTCGTGGTCACCCAGGGCCTGCGCGTCCTCAAGACCGACAACAAGGAGAGCTCGGACATCCTCAACATCAAGGGCCTGCTCTTGCTGGAGAAGGACAACCAGGTCGACGCGCTCAAGACCTTCAAGGAGTCCGTGCGCGTCGAGCCGAGCCACGTCGAGGCCAACCTCAACATCGGCTTCATCTCGATCCGCTTCCGCGACTACGCGACGGCCGAGTCCGCGTTCAACACGGCGCTCAAGGCCCCCTCGGTGCAAAAGAACATCGAGGTGTGGCTGGCCCTCGGGGTCGCCCAGCGCGGCCTCAAGAAGTTCAAGGAGGCCGAGGCCTCGTACAACAAGGCCAAGGGCCTGAGCGCGAACGATCCGCGTCCGTGGTTCAACCTCGGCGTGCTGTATCAGGATCACCTGTCCACGCAGGACGGCGTCGACCCGATGAAGGAGGGCGAGAAGCTCGTGAACACGGCCAAGGGCCACTACAACAAGTTCATCTCGACCGCCGCAGGCAACAAGGTCTACACGACCCGCGTGCTCGAGGCGAAGGACCGCATCGCCACCATCGAGCAGACGATCGAGTTCAACAAGATCAGCGCTGAGCTCGAGAAGAAGGCCGCCGAGATGGCCAAGGTGGCCGCTGCGCAGGAGGCCGAGGAGCGCAAGCGTCTGCTCGAGCTCGAAAAGCAGGCGATGGACGCCGAGAACGGCAGCGGCGAGAACCCGGCTCCGCCGGCGGGTGGTGCGGCTCCGGCGGGTGGCGCGGCCCCTCCGGTTGCGGCTCCGAAGAAGTGATCGCGGGATCTCTCCTGTGAGCACACCGAGAGGGTCCTGGCTTCGGCCTGCGACCCTCTCGCCAATTGGCTCGTTCGTTGGGATTGGCACACCGCGGCGAGGCTCCGAACGGAGAGGTCGCGCTCAATGCCGCGGCAGATCGCGGCAGATCGCGGCAGATCGCGGCAGAGCGTGGCAGAGCGCGACAGAGCGCTTGCCACCGGCAGACCCTGGGTCCGGGCTCGGGCGTTCCGACGACCTCGCGCGGGCCCGAAGGGCCCCTCCGCGCCCCTTGCGAGGCGGTTTACAAGCCGAGGCCCCCCGGGGTATGTTGCGCGAAAGTCCCTGTTCTCACGCGAGAAGATCGAGGTTCACATGCGCTTCGCACTGGTCACCCTGATGACGACACTCCTGGCCTCCACGAACGCCTGGGCCGCGCCGGCTGCCGACAACGACGCCGACGCTTCCGCCGCCAAGGGCCGTGGTGCCAGCGGAACGACGGTCTACGACTTCGACGACGACAACGTCGACGGCGAGCTGCTGTCCCCCGAAGGTGCCAACATCGCCTCTCGCGGCCGGACCAAGCACGCCAGCTTGATCACCATCCGTCCCCACTTCATCCCCGAACTCATCAAGATGGCCCAGGACGTCTAGTCTCGGACGGCTCGTGATGGTGTCCGGGGCGCTGCTCCGGCGCCGACGAGCACCTGGCGGGCCCCATCGATCTCCCGTGAAGATTGTCTTTCGTAGCACGCAAGCCTCGGCCGGCCCGCCCTGACTTGCGTGCGCCCATATGCGCGCTGGCAGGCGCGCCCTCGCGCATCCGGGTTCGAGAGAAAATATTCCAAACCGCGGAACCTCTGCTGCAGCCCGCTGTCTCTGCCCGCGTAACCCGCTGGCCCAAGGACCCCGACCATGTCCACCAAGACTCTCGCAATCAAGGTTTTCTACGGCGACCAGCTCGTCGACACGCAGACCCTGTCCCAGGACGTCATCAAGATCGGCAAGCTCAAGAGCAGCCACGTATGCCTCGATGACGAAGCCGTGGCGCGCATGCATGCGGTGATCGAGGTCTCGGGCGACGAGGTCCGCGTGATCGACCTCGGCAGCGCCACCGGCACGATGCTCAACGGCGCCCGCATCGACAAGAACTCGATGCTCGGCGACGGCGACGTCCTGACCTTCGGACCCTATCGCCTCGAGGTCGGCTTCGTCCGCCAGGCTGCCGTCGCAGCAGCGGCCCCCGCCGTCGCTGCGCCGATGGCCGCCGCTGCTGCGCCGATGGCCGCAGCTGCCGCCGCGCCGATGGTGCACCGCGCACCGATCCAGATCGACGCCAGCGAGTTCGAGGTCCAGAACGGGTCGCGGGTCGCCGAGGTCGTGGCGATGTACGGCAACACGGTGCTCGACGTGCAGCACGTCGG
>JAYUXQ010000211.1:0-2059 GCA_043752905.1 Nannocystis sp.
CCGCCGTCCCAGATGCAGTGGGCCTCGTCCCAGGTCGCGTAGTGATCGTCGGTGCTCGCTTCCACCGCGGCAAGCAGCGCGCGCAGCTGCTGGACCAGCGCGGCGTGCAGGCGGCCCTCGGCCGCGGCGAGTTCGGTCGGATCTCCGAGCACGAGCGAGGCCGTGATCGCGGCGTCGTGCGTGCCCTCGACGCCGTCGATCTCGATGACGAAGGTCTGCAAGTCGGTGCCCGTGTAGGCCGCGAGGGCAGCCGCGGCGTCGCCCGCGGTGACGGCCTGCGTGAGCTGGGCCGCGTGAGTCATCGCGCCACGACACAGCGCGCTGGCGTTGGCGCCCAGCTCACGCTCGTTGAGGTCGGTGGGCTCGCCCGTGGTCGGCTCGCCCGTGGTCGGTTCGCCCGTGGTGGGTTCGCGGGTCGTGTCGCCACCGGCGTCGCCACCGGCGTCGCCGCAGGCGGGGAACAGGGCGAGAAGAAGGAGGTGGGGGAAGATCGCTCGCATGGAAGTCTCCGGACGCCGGGGGTGCATCGGGCGTATGATATTGAAAGCCGTTTTCAATTACAAGCGTCACGAAATTCGCGCATCCCGGGGCTTGACCCCCTGTATGACCCGGTGCTAGAGCGTGAAAAAGCAATGAAAGTCATTATCAAAATAGCCTGCGTGGTCATCTCGACCCTGCCCGCGTGCGTGGGTTATGGGCCGCAGGGCGTCGACCCGTTCGAGGGTGAGGGGCTGCCGGAGGCGGTGTCGCTGTGTGACGGGTGTCTGGCGCAGCAGGAGCTGCGCGGCGAGCTGATGCTGTTCGTCAACACCAAGCTGACGGGCGTCGACGCCAACTTCACGTCGAACTATCCGCTCGACAACGAGGGTCGTTACGTCGGCAACGCGCTGTATCTCTACGACCCGACGCGCGTGTGCGACGACGGCGGCTCGGGTTGTCGGCTGGCCAGGCTCGGGAACCTGTGGCTCGACGAGCGCATGGGTCCGCTGTCGCTCGACGATCAGTCGCTGCAGCGGTTCTCGGTGCGCGACCTGGCGTGGCACGAGGCGCGGGGGTTGTGGGGGCTCAGCTACGATCCGCTCAATGACGAGTGGGGGCTGACGGTGCTCGGCGTGCCGGACTGGACCCGCAACGACAACCGCATCGGCGTCGATCGCTACGCCTTTCGCTACGGGCAGGTCGAGGCCGACGACACCGACGCGTGCTACTGGCGGCAGAGCCTGACGGGGCTCGGCTTCGTCGGCGACGAGCTGTGGGCCGGCTCGGCGGGCAAGCCCGGCAACGGGCTCGACGCGCGCGGGGCGGTGTTCCGCATCGGCCCCGGGTTCGTGCAGGCGCCGGAGCACTGCGTGCTGCCCAGCGACGTCACGCAGGATCCGAGCTACTACGCGTGCACGCCGATCTGCTCGGTGTGGACGACCTTCGACGAGAAGGCGGGCGTCGCTGGCGACATGGCCGAGGGCCGCGACGGCGGCATGCTGGCGCTGGTCCGCGCCGAGGACGACGCGGTCCTGCCGACCGGGCAAAACGCGTTGTTCGAGGTGCCGCTCGACGCGGCAGCGCAGGCGCCGGTGCCGTACGGGCCGCACATCGACGACATCGCGGCGGGCCTCGATGTCGAGGGGCTGGCGCGGATCAAGGGCGTGCTCTACGGCATCAATACGGCCGGCACGGTGTTTCGCATCGACGAGCAGCCTGTCGATATGGCGGGCGACTGGAAGGTCAGCGTGCACGACGTGCTCGGGCCGCTGTTCACGGCGAGCCAGGCGAGCGTGCGCATCCGCGGCGCGACGCGGGTCGTGATCGAGTAATGCTGGCGCTGTCGCACGCTGCGTGGCTGGCAGTCGTGCTGGCGACGGCCGACCCGCGCGCCTACGCCGGGCCCGAGGGCGTCGAGGCGCCTGCAGCGCAGGAAGCGGGGAGCTGGCCGGTGAGCGCCGGGCCGCCGCCGGGGGCTGGCGGAAAGGACAGGTCGCAAGGGACAGGTTCCGCGGGCCGGTCCCGGGCCGCCGCGGCGGTGTCGGATGGCCCCGGGGACAGGTCGCAAGAGACAGGTGCT
>JAYUXQ010000212.1:0-5247 GCA_043752905.1 Nannocystis sp.
CTCTGCCTTGCTAGAGGTCCTCGACCCCGAGCAGAACTGGTCGTTTAGCGATCACTACCTGGAGGTCCCCTTCGACCTCTCCAAGGTGATGTTCATCGCCACCGCCAACTACCTCGACCCGATCCCGCCTGCGCTCAAGGACCGCCTCGAGATCCTGCGCTTGCCCGGCTACACCCGCCAGGAGTCGCTGGCGATCGCGCGCCGCTTCCTGCTGCCCAAGCAGATCAGCGAGCACGGCCTCGACAAGGACGAGTTCAAGATCACTTTCACGGACGACGCCCTGCTCGAGCTGATCGACAGCTACACCCACGAGGCTGGCGTCCGTAACCTCGAGCGCGAGATCAGCTCGATCATCCGCGGCATCGCGGTCAAGGTCGTCGAGGGCGAGATCAAGGACGGCATCACGATCGACAAGGAGGTCGTCCCGGACTACCTCGGCCCGCAAAAATACCTGCCCGAGATGGCCGAACGCACCGCCGAACCCGGCGTGGCGACCGGCCTGGCGTGGACGCCCGTCGGCGGCGAGATCATGTTCATCGAGGCGACCCAGATGCCCGGCAAGGGCGGCCTGATGCTCACCGGCCAGCTCGGCGACGTCATGAAAGAGTCCGCCCAGGCGGCGATGAGCTACGTCAAGAGCCACCTCAAGAAGCTCGGCATCGAGAAGATTACGATCGAGACCAACGACATCCACGTCCACGTGCCCGCCGGCGGCATCCCCAAGGACGGCCCCTCCGCGGGCGTGGCGATGTACTCGGCGATCACCTCGCTGTTGACCGGCACCTGTGTCCGCCCGGACGTCGCCATGACCGGCGAGATCACGCTGCGTGGCCTCGTGCTGCCGGTCGGCGGCATCAAGGAGAAGATGCTCGCGGCCCACCGCGCCGGCATCAAGCGCATCGTCCTCCCGGAGCGCAACCGCAAGGACGTCGTCGACGTGCCGGAGGAGATCCGGCAAGAGATGGAATTCTTTTACGTGAAGAACGTCGACGAGGCCGCCGTACACATCTTCCAGAGCCCGGTCGTCTCCACAGACGCCCAGGAGGCCCCCGCCGCCGCTCCGGCAGCGGCCCCGGCGGCCCCTACCGCACCGGTATCCGACGCGGGCACCTGAGCCCGGGACAACCCGGGTCAGCCCGACCCCAGATGCCCGCAGCGCCCACCCCCCGGTGGGCGCTGGCGTTTTGTGAGGCCCCGGTGGCCGCCTCGGCCGCAAACAGCGTGAAGCAACGCCGTTGACAGGCAAACTTCGGGCCTTATCTTGCCCGCCGAAATCGGAAAGGAAGCAACGGAAACTCATGGGAAAGATCATTGGAATCGACCTCGGTACGACGAACTCCGTCGTCTGCGTCATGGAGGGCAACGAGCCGAAAGTCATCGCCAACGAAGAGGGCGGACGCACCACTCCCTCGGTCGTCGCCTTCGAGCAGAACGGCAATGTTCTCGTCGGTCAGCAGGCTCGGCGCCAGGCGATCACGAACCCCGAGAACACCGTGTTTTCGGTCAAGCGCTTCATGGGCATGCCCCACGATGACCTCAAGGCCGAAGTCGCGCGCGTGCCCTACAAGGTCGTGCGTGCGCCCAACGGCGACGCCCAGATCAGCATCCGCGGCAAGATGTACCCGCCGCCGGAGATCAGCGCCCGCGTGTTGATGAAGCTCAAGAAGGCCGCCGAGGACTACCTCAACGAGCCCGTCACCGAGGCCGTCATCACCGTCCCCGCGTACTTCAACGACGCCCAGCGCCAGGCCACCAAGGACGCCGGCCGCATCGCCGGCCTCGAGGTCAAGCGCATCGTCAACGAGCCGACCGCCGCGGCGCTCGCCTACGGCTTCGGCAAGGGCAAGACCGGCGGCGCGAAGGAGCAGGTCATCGCGGTCTACGACCTCGGCGGCGGCACCTTCGACATCTCGATCCTCGAGGTCGCCGAGAACGTGGTCGAGGTCATCTCGACCAACGGCGACACGCACCTCGGCGGCGACGACTTCGACGATCGCATCGTCAAGTGGCTGATCCAGGAGTTCAAGAAGGACACCGGCCTCGACATCGGCAACGACAAGCTGGTCCTTCAGCGCCTCAAGGACGCCGCCGAGAAGGCGAAGATCGAGCTGTCGTCCGCGCCCGAGACGGAGGTCAACCTGCCATTCTTGACGGCCGACGCGACCGGCCCGAAGCACATGCAGATCAAGCTGTCGCGCGCCAAGTTCGAGGGCATGGTCGAGGACCTCGTCAAGCGCTCGATCGACCCGCTCAAGAAGGCCCTCACGGACGCCAAGAAGTCGATCACGGAGATCGACGAGATCTTGCTCGTCGGCGGTTCGACCCGCATCCCGATGGTCCAAAAGGCCGTCAAGGACTTCTTCGGCGGCAAGGAGCCCAACCGCACAGTCAACCCCGACGAGGTCGTCGGCCTCGGCGCGGCGGTCCAGGCGGGCGTGCTCGCCGGCGATGTCACCGACATCGTGCTGGTCGATGTCACCCCGCTCAGCCTCGGCATCGAGACCCTCGGCGGCGTGATGACCGTGCTCATCCCGCGCAACACCACGATCCCGACCCGCAAGTCGGAGACCTTCACGACAGCCGCCGACAACCAGCCGTCCGTCGAAGTCCACGTGTGCCAGGGCGAGCGCTCGATGGCCAGTGACAACCGCACCCTCGGCCGCTTCAGCCTCGGCGGCATCCCGCCGGCCCCGCGCGGTGTCCCGCAGATCGAGGTGACCTTCGACATCGACGCCAACGGCATCGTCCACGTCTCCGCCAAGGACAAGGCGACCGCCAAGGAGTCGAAGATCACGATCACCGCGAACTCGGGTCTCAACGAGCAGCAGATCCAGGAGATGGTCGCCCAGGCGGCCAAGTTCGAGGCCGAGGACAAGAAGCGTCGCGAGGCTGTCGAGTCGCGCAACTCGCTCGAGGCGCTGATCATCCAGACCGAGAAGCTCATCACCGAGAACGGTGACAAGCTGCCGCAAGAGCCCAAGGTCGAGGTCGAGGCCGCGATCAAGGAGGCCAAGGACGTCCTCGAGTCCAAGGACACCGACCGCATCAACGCGGCCAAGGAGAAGCTCACCAAGGCCTCTCACAAGCTCGCGCAGGCCGCCTACGGCACCCCCGGCGCCGACGGCCAGCCGGGCGGCGAACAGGGCCCCGGCGGCGCAGGTCCCGGTGCAGGCCCGGGCCCGGGCGACAAGTCCGGCGCCCAGGGCGACGTGATCGACGCCGAGTTCGAGGAGAAGAACTAGGACCCACTCCCTCCGGGGAGCGACCAGGGCCGGATCCCGCAGCAGCGGGGCCCGGCCCTGGGCCCGTTAAGCGCCACCCTGGATCCGCGTGGACGCCCTTTGGATCCGCGCGCCGGCCGACGGCTCCGTGGGTGGCGGCTGACCGACCGGCGCCACCACGGGCTCGCCAGGGGCCGTCAGCCGGTTGTTTGGACGCCGGCTGCAGATCCTCTAAGGTACATGCATGGGTCGTGCGCGTGCAGGCTGGCTGGCGACGCTGATGCTGGCGTCGGCGACATCCTGCGCGGGGCCCAACCTGTGGACCGACGGCACCAGCGTGTCGACTGGCACGACCAGCAAGGGTCGCCTGCGTCGCCCGGCCCGGCTGCCGCTCAAGGGACCCGGCTTCACCGTGCCGCCGCGCTGGTCGGAGCGCGGGTTCCAATTCGGCGTCGACGAGCTGGTCACCGCGATCCAGCGCGCCGCCAGGAAGGTGACCGGCCGCGCCAAGAAGGGCCTGCTCGGGGTCGCCGACCTCGGCCCGCAGCGCGGCGGCAAGTCGCTGTGGCACAGCAGTCACCAGAGCGGCCGCGACGTCGACCTGCACTTCTTCAGCGTCGACACCGAGGGGCACCCGCTCGACGCGCCCGAGCGCGACATGATCCGCTACGACCCGCAGGGCAAACCGTACACGCGCAAGAACTACGACTACGCCGATCCGCTGTGGGAGAGCCGGCGCTTCGACACCGCCCGCAACTGGCAGCTCGTCGAGGCGCTGCTGACCGACCCCGAGATCCGCGTGCAGTGGATGTTCATCTCGCAGGGCCTCGAGGACAAGCTGCTCGCGTACGCGACCCGCAAGAAGGTCGCGCCGTGGTTGATCGAGTACGCGACCACGGTGATGTACAGCCCGCCCGACGCGCCACAGCACGACGATCACCTTCACGTGCGTATCTACTGCGCGCGCTCCGATCGCTTCCACGGCTGCATCGATCGTGGGCCGGTGTGGCCGCACGAGAAGAAGCGCTACAAGTACGACGGCCCCGAGCACTACGACCCGTTCCAGTGGCGCCTGCTGGCGACGCTGCCGCGGCTCGGCGGACCGGGCTGAGATCTCGCCGCCGGGCCCGCCGCATCGTCTCATGCGATGCGCGGGCGATCGCGCGCCGAACATGTCTCGGGCGCACGTGAAGCGATCGTGGCGGCCTTCGAGGGCCTCGTAGAGATCTCGCAAAGCACGTCGCTCGGAGATCTCGCGCGACGATCGAGCATCCATGTCGACGCGATCTCCGATCTCTTGAATGGATCGGCGCACGCGTCCCGTGTTCGCTCGCCGCGCGCTCCGCCACAAACGCCACAGAGGCCGCGCTGGACGCCCTGTTGAACACCTGTGGATAACTTGTGAACTGCCTGTGGATGTCTCTTGGGACAGGTCGTGGCAGCTTCACCATGAGGGCGTTTCGGCAGGCTTTGTGCCGGTGACTGGCTCGGTGTTCAGCACATCGCGGCAGACATCGTTTTGGCCGGCGCAGTGGCCCCACGAGCGCGTCCTCGAGGTCGTGGATGAGGGCCTGCGAGTCTGAAAATCTGAGCAGGTCTCACTGAACGGTGACGCAGTCATCGAGATGCCAAAACTTGTAAGGCTCGATGGAAAATGCTTCCTCAGATCTACTCAGTAGAATACATTGCCGACCTGCTGGTGACACAGATCGTACCAGGCGAGTCGGCAAGCTCGGTTCCACCCATCACACGGGTCCCGCGGCATGACGCCGAAGCCCTTTGCCCCACGCCTTCTTTCCCGCGCCGACGACCTTCATGACTGCCACCGCCCTCACCGAAGCCCAGATCCGAGTCATCGAGGCCGCGAGCCCCGAGGGCCTGAGCTCGCAGCAACTCGTGGCCGTGTTCGAGGACCAGGGCGTGAAGTTCAGCGAGGCGAACCTTCGCCGCTACGTGCAGCTCGGCCTCGTGCCGCGCTCGCGTCGCGTCGGTCAGAAGGGCAAGCACCTCGGCTCGCACGGCGTGT
>JAYUXQ010000213.1:0-2058 GCA_043752905.1 Nannocystis sp.
CCCGCCGCCCGGGCGGCGGCGACCGCCTGCAAAGCCAGGGTGACCTCCGTATCACTCCCCTCGAAGGTCTCCCGCTCAAGCCGCCGCACGGAGGTCGACGTCACGCCCTCGCTCATGACCGGCGCGACGTCCAGCGCCAGCGACCGGATCGACCATAGATCCGGCGCGGCCTCCCGTGAGGGTGCCTTGAAGCTCGTCGGCGCGAACAACAACAACCCGCCACGGATCCGCCCCCGCAGCAGCTCACGACGCTCGTTGAGCCGCAGCATGAACTGATCCCACGCCTCGCGCCACGCCTCTCCCGAGCTCACCACCGAGACGATCACGCAGCCATCACAATCATCCGCCCCTGCGATCAACCATGTGAGTATATCGACCAGCTCCGCCGGCTTTCGCGGCTGCCGTACCACGGTCATTCGCCCAACCCCACGCAACAGCGCCTCGGTCCGTCGATGCAGCTCGTGCACGCTCGGAGTGTGATTGGTGAACACCCAGCCGAGCCAGAACCCCTGTGCCCACTCCATATGCTGCCACAGCGCCTGCCAGGCAGTCTCGCCGCTGGCGCTGAGGAGCACCTCGTTCATGCGGTCTCGTCCTTGGACTGGCGTGCCGCTACCGCAGCGGCCTGTCGTTCGACCTGCTCGATCACCAGCGGATGGACCGCGACCCACTCCGCGCCATTACGGTATGTGAGCACCAGGTGCGTATCAAAAAATCGCGCCAAATCGTGCAGCCGATCCTGACCATCCAGCTCGGTCCCATGGCTGACATGGATCCGCTGTAACCATTCGGCATCGTCGTTGGCGAGCGGCAGGTAGCTGTTACGCACCTCATCCATGGCGAGCTCCCGGATCCGCGCAGACGCCGGTAGACCGTCGTGCCGCGACAGCCGCAGCACCGTCTGCAACAGCCTGAAAAGATCCCGCAGATACCCGCCTGACGCCAGCAACAGCTCGTTGAGGGCCTCCTGATCGCCCAGCAACTGCTTCCAGTCGCCGCGATTGGCGACGATCTTCTCGAGCTCGTTGAGCCCGGCATTGCATGGCAACCCATTGATGTGCCGCACCTTCACGCAGGGGATCATCTGGAAGTTGCTGTACAGCGCCGCCACCCCGGGCGCCTTGATCTTGAGCCAGGGTGGCACAGTATACACCACATGCATGGAAGGAATCCGCAATTTGTCGGCGTGCCCTTCAAACAAGGTCTCCAGCGCAGCCGCGACGTCCCTCGCGTTGATGGAGGTCCCCCGGATCTGCTCGATGGAGTCGAGCAACATCACCACGCGCAATGTCTCGTCTTTGCGCTGTTTTCGCAGAGTCAGAATGCAATCTCCAAAGAACTCGTACACGTCATTGACGAGCGCGCCCAGGTGCCCCTTGAGTCGCTCCTGCAACACCTGACGGAAGGTCGGATCCTGCTTGAGGCTCAGCTTGATCTGCGCGCCCGCCTCGATCGCCCCCACGTCCTTCTTCCCGCGACTACCCTTCGCGCTCAGCCCGACTTCGGTCATGTCCACGTGGGTCCGCGTCAAGAACGCGGAGAAGCGGGTCCAGTAGCCCTCCGTGATCACGCTCTCGCCGATCGACGTCGGATCACGCGCCAACTCCTCCCCGAACGCTCCTGCCGCCGCCAACAGGAAATCGCTGATGTCCACCGGCGTGGACATATTGAGATAATCTTTCATGTCGCACAGCACGACGACGCAACCACTCGCCTCGAGCCCCCGCCTGAGTCGACGAAGCTCGGTGCTCTTGCCGGTCCCACGAAACCCGCTAAACAGCTGTGCGCTCTGCACCGACGACCATTCGATCGTGGTTTGTAGCTCGCCCACCGGGTCCGTCGGTGAGCTCGAGCGATCGGCATACAGCGGCACGTACAAATTGGCATCGTCGACCGGATCGAGCGGCCGATCTTGCAATTCTTGATAGAAGCGCTTGCGAAATTCGTTGGGCGCCGGCGACACGGCATGCGCATACCACGGAGCCCCCAGGTGGTCCACTGACGCGGGTCCCAGGGCCTTTCCGACCGACCGGCGCTGTCGCTCCGCGTTTCTTGACT
>JAYUXQ010000214.1:0-5246 GCA_043752905.1 Nannocystis sp.
CGCCCTGTTCAAGGCGACCTTCTCGCAAGTCGAGCGCGCCGCGGAGGAGCTGCGCCACGTGCTCCCGCCGGGGCTGCTCGCGCGCATGGACCTCTCGAGCCTGGCTCTCGAGGCCGGCAGCTTCGTCGACGAGGCGCTGCGCGAGCGTCACACCGACCTGTTGTTCTCGCTGCGCCTCTACCCGTTCTTGTCGGGCTTCTCGCCCTTCTCCGGCTTCCCTCGCGGCTCCCGCAGCAGGCGCACCCGCACATGCTGGTGCTGGCGGTGCTTGTACTGCGCGTGCGAGTTCTCGCCCTGCTCGTTGGCCTCGGCCGTCCCCTTGTCCATGATCTGGAACTCGGCGGTGACGAACACGACGCAGTGACGGCCCTCCTGGCAGTTGCCGGGCGGGAGCAGGGCGTCGACGCGGACCGGCAGGTCGGCGATGAAGTTGAGCAGGCGAAAGCTCTGCCCCGAGAACTCGTTGGCGGCCGGGAGCACGCCGCTGACCGCCGTCGTATCGGGCACCGGGGCGCCCTCCTCGGTGTCGAATCCGTCCTCGTGGAGCACCTTGAGGCTCTCGAGGTCGATGAGCGTGTTGACCGTCTGGCCGGGCACCACATAGTTGAAGGGGATGCAGCGGTGCAGCAGGATCCGCAGGGTCGGGACCAGGTCGGCCGCGTGGCGGACGATGAGGCGAAAGCGCAGGCGGTCGAACACCCGGGCCGCGCTGGTCTCCTTCTTGAGCAGCAGCTTGGTGACCTGCGACTCCTTGGTCTTTCGCGACCACGAAAACTCGACCACGGGCACGCCCGCGGTGCGCAGCTCGTCGAACATACGGGTCACGCTCTCCTCGACCAGCGAGAAGATGTCGTTGTCGGACACCGCGAGGGTCGTCCGCAGCTCGCGGGCGTCGAGGTGATAGATGATGTGCATCACCTTGAGCAGCATGCAGGCCTGGCGCTGCAGGCCGCCGCCCTTGCCCGAGGCGATCAGGGGGATCTGCACCCACGGCGTCTTTTCGGCGATGCTCTCGTCGAGGCGCAGCTTGAGCACCTCGACGATGTAGCGCGCGGCTTGCTGGCGCAGCTCGGCGACTCGTTCGGCGTCGCCGGGGTCGTCGAGGTCGAGGCTGTTGAGCGCGGCGAGGCGGCGCACGTCCTCCTCGCTGGTCATCGCCAGGCGGTGCCAGTCGATCACCGACTGTCCGCGCAGCAGCAGCTGGATCTCGCCGATGTCTTGAAGACTGAGCTCGCCCAGTCCTCCGCCCTTCCACAGCGCCTGCGAGGTGATGAAGGCGCCGAAGGTGTCGGGCTGCTTGCCGGTCGTCATTCTCGAGGACTCGCGGGCCGACGCTGTCGGCGGCCGATAACGCTGGTCAGCTGATCAGCTGACCAGCCGTTCGTTCGATCACCCGGTTCGCCGTTCACACCCGCGAGAAGCGCAGCGTGCCGACGAGAAGACCGATGGTGACGAGAGCGGCACAGATGTTTCCGAGGTATGCGGTCATGAATCCTTGCTCCAGTCCTTGATTGGACTCTGCCTGGGTACCACGCGTAGTGCGGTGGAGGAAAAAGTCGGACATGTAGGACAAGGAGTAAAACGAGATCCGAAATTTTCGGGTCGTCGCTGGGGACAAACCCGTGTTTCGAACGTCCGGCCCCAGTTAGCACATTCCTTGCGAGCTTGGAAAGCCCTCACAAGCCGCTAAATCCCGGCAGAACTACCGGGAACCCATGCACCTACATTACCCAAAGCGGTGCCAGGAGCGGTGTCCGGAGCCGATGGCGATGAGGCCCGGAGTTGGTCTCGAAGGCGCGCACGGCGGGCATAGCGGCCCCGGCACGGCCGCAGGATATTCCGGGAGATCTACCGCGGAAGGGCGTCCTGGGGACGATTTGGCCGGTCCACTGCGCGGCACGGGCCGTGAATTGTGGCCTCTCGCACCGGGCGGCGGTACCGTCCGGGGATGCGCGACCCGGACGACGACGACGACACCCCGCCGCCCCGCGATGACCGGATGTTCGGGACCAGCGGTTTTCGCCGCAAGCTCAGCGACAGCATCACCGGCCTGCTCGACCCCGACGGCGCGCTCGGCAAGGGCAAGGACTTCGTCACCGGCGTCTCGCAGGCGACCAAGACGGAGGTCGTCCGCATGGTCTCGGCGGAGGTCCGCAACTTCCTCGACGGCATGGACACCGTCGAGCTGCTGCAGAGCGTCATCGCCGGCCTCGTCATCGACGTCAAGACGGAGATCCGGTTCTCGCTCGACCCGCAGGGCCAGCTCAAGACGGCGATGACCACCAAGGAGTCCGAGGTCCGCAGCGCCCACGAGCCCAAAAAGGACGCCGCCACGCCACGCGCCCACGAGCCGCCACGCACCGCCACGCCCGAGCCGCGGCGCGACGCCGCCACCCCGCGCGCCTCCGAGACCTCCCGCCCGTTCGAGTCGAGGTCGGACTCGCGGACGGACATGAAGTCGGAGACCCGACCCGAGAACAAGCCCGGCGGCAAGCCCGAGTGAGCTGTCCTGAAGGACAGCCCCCGCGCACGCCCTAACGCAGCGTGTTCTCGAGCGGCAGCATGTCCCAGCCGCTGAGCTCGACCCGCGTGCTCGCGCCGGGGGTCAGCGGCGAGACGCCCTCGGGCGTGCCGGTGAAGATGATGTCGCCCGGCATCAGCGTCATGCAGGCGCTGATGTACGCCATCAGGAACGGCACATCGAAGACCATGTCGGACAGCGCGGCGTCCTGCTTGCGCTCGCCGGAGACGCCGCCCTGGATGCGCAGCTCGGCGGCCGGCAGGACCTCACCACGCGGGGTCATACGCAGCCAGGGACCGACGGGACCGAAGCCGTCGAAGCCCTTGGCGCGGGTCCACTGCTTGTCCTTTTTTTGCAGGTCGCGGTTGCTGATGTCGTTGCCGAGCGTGTAGCCGGCGATGTGCTGCCAGGCGTCGCCCGCCTGGATCGCGGTGGCCTTGCGTCCGACGACGACGACCAGCTCGGCCTCCATGTCGATGCGCTCGTAACCTTTCGGGAGTGTCACCGGCTCACCGCTGGCGATCAGGCAGCTCGGCGGCTTGAGGAACAGCAGCGGCTCGCTCGGGACCTCGTTGCCCAGCTCCGCCGCGTGCGCCTTGAAGTTGCGACCGACGCACACGACCTTGCTCGGGCGCACCGGCGGCAGCAGCTTCGCGGTGCCGACGGTGCCGACCGGCTCGCCTCGCACGCTCGCACGCACGCGGGCGTACGGGTCCCCGTGCTCGTCGGCGAAGGGGTCGACGACGATCTCGATCGGGTCCTCCGGCGCCGGCTTCGCGCCCTCGGTGAACACCCGCACCCAGCGTGGACCCGCCGGTGTGGCGACACGACCCACCCAAAATACCGCTCCCTGGCTCGTCGACATGGCGGGCAGGGTGCCGCGCGCGCGCGGCCGTGACAAGCGGTCTGTCGCCAGGAAATGAAGCGCGTCCACACGCCGCGCGCCGGATCGCCGTTTGTCGCCCCGCAGCGACGTGGGTATGCTCGCCGCCCGCATGAGCCGCTTCGTCCAGCGCGCGCTGTTTGGGGTCGTCCTCGGCGTGCTGCTCTACATCGGCGCCGTGCTCTACGTCGACCTCGCCCGCGTCCGCGCGGCGCTCGCCGGCTACGCGTGGTCGGCCGTGTTGCTCGCGCTCGGACTGTCGAGCGTCAACTACCTCCTGCGCTTCCTGAAGTGGGAGCTGTGCCTCGGCTGGCTCGGTGTCCGCGGCCACGGTCCCGAGGACGCCCCCGGCCTCACGCGCGGCCGATCGCTGCTGATCTATCTCGCCGGTCTGTCGATGTCGGTCACGCCCGGCAAGGTCGGCGAGGTGCTGCGCAGCTATCTCCTGCGCCTCACCGATGGCGTCCCATTCTCTCGCACCGCGCCGGTCGTCGTCGCCGATCGCCTGACCGACCTCGTCGCGCTGGTCGTGCTCAGCCTCGTCGGCGTCAGTCAGTTCCGCGAATACCTGCCGGTCGTGCTGATCACCCTCGCGCTCGTGATCGCCGGCGTCGTCGTGCTCGGCTCGCCGCGGCTGTGCCTCGCCCTCCTGCATTTGTTGGCGCGCCTACCCGGCCTCGGCAGACTCAGCGGCCGCGCGGAGGCCCTGGTCCACAGCAGCGCGGCGCTGCTGCGCCTGCGACCGCTGCTCATCCTCTCGCTGATCAGCGTCGTCGGCTGGGGCCTCGAGTGCGTCGGCTACTGGCTGATCGTCCGCGGCCTGGTCGGCGCCGAGGCCAGCCTCGCGCTGTGCACCTTCCTCTGGTCGACCACCACCCTGATCGGCGCCCTGAGCTTCCTCCCCGGCGGTCTCGGGGCCACCGAGGGCTCGCTCGCCGTGCTCGTCGCCCGCCTCGCCACCGGCGTGACACAGCCCGCCGCGCTCGCCACCACCCTGCTGATCCGCGCATGTACGCTGTGGTACGGCGAGCTCGTCGGCGGCATCGCCCTCGCGGCGATCCTGCGCCGCGCCCCCCCGGCGCCCGCCGCCACCCCGCCCGCCTGACTCACCCGTGCTCGTAAAAGCTGCGGACCGGCCGCGGGTTGCCGCACTCGAACGGGTGCTCCTCGCCGGGCCGAAGCCGGTCGGTCGCGGCCAACAACGCCTGGATCTCCGAGTCGACGAAGCCGGCCGTCGCCGCGACCACCCTGCGGCCCCGCACGCGAAACTCACGCAGCGAACGCAGCAGGGGCCTCGCGTCGTCCGGCAGCGCCGCGAGGAACGGCGCTGCGATCTCGGCTCCCGCGTCGGCGCCAGCGCCGGGCGCCAGCGTGGCGAGGACCATCCACGTGAACCCCGTGTGGCACCCGGTCTTCGGGTCGACGCGCGTGGAAAATGACCCGGGGGCCATTTCGGCCGCGAGCGAGAGGCTATCCGTCAGCTCGAGCGCCCGCTTCACGGGACGCGAACGCAGCACGACCTGCCGCGCCTGGTCGTCCTGGCTGATCGCCGACACCGACGCGACCACCCACACCTCGCCGTCGTGCACGGTCACCTGACCCGGCTCGACATCCATCGGCTCCGCCGCCCGGACCGGATCCCCCGGGACCTCACGCCAGTCGTCGTCGTCGTCGTCGCTGCCGAACACGAAGCGCGGCTCGGCGAGCGCCAGCGTGCGCACCCGCGGCAACGTCACCTCCGTCCATGCGCCCTCGCTGGCGCGCTTCCACAGCCCATTCGTGCCGCGCCCCTTGTCGTCCGGTCCCCTCACCACCGCCCATGGCACACCATCGGCGCCAAAC
>JAYUXQ010000215.1:0-2058 GCA_043752905.1 Nannocystis sp.
CAGATCGACCTCGTCGGCCACTCGTGGGGCGGTGCGATCGCCGTGTGCCTCGTCGACGCCGCGCCGGACCGGGTCCGCCGGCTCGCGCTCGTCGACCCGACCCTGCTGCCGATGGCGATCCCGATCGAGGGCCGGCTCGCCCAGGTCCCGCGCCTCGGGCCCTACGTCTTTAAAAACATGTATCGGCGCAACGAGCTGCGCCGCTACCTCGGCCGCGCCTTCTCCAGCGAGCACCTGGTCAGCGAGGCCGACGTCGACCTGTACTGGGACCGCCTGGCCCGCGCCGGCGGACGCGAGGCTGCCCACGCGATGCTCATGCAGCTCATGCAGCCCGACACGATGGCGGCGATGCTGCCGCGCATGCGCGCGATCGCGGCCCCGACCACGGTCGTGTTCGGCGAGCGCGACGCGATCGTGCCGCACGACCACGCCGAACGGATCAGAGCCGCGATCCCGGGCTCGACGCTGCGGTGGCTCCCCGGCTGCGGGCACACGCCCGCCGAGGAGCAGCCCGAGGTGCTCGCCGCGGTGCTGCGCGAGCATCTGGACCCGGCGCAACGCAGGTCGCCGGACCTGGCGGCCGCCCCCAGACTCGAGGCGTAGTGCCCTCCGACCGCGGTCGATCGGACCTGCTACGCTGGCGCCCGGTGCGGGTCCCCCCCCTGTGGACGCTGTGGCCGGCCCTGCTGCTGGCGCTGGCCCTTGTCCTGTCCCCCGGGACAGGCGCGGCCAACTCGCGCGACCTCAAGTGGCGGACGCTGCAGACCGAGCACTTCCACATTCACTACTACGCCGGCGGCGAGCATGCCGCCGAGCGGGCCGCGATGGTGCTCGAGCGGGCCCACGCGCGCCTGAGCGTCGGCCTCGGCCACAGCCCGCGGATCCGCACCCACGTCGTGATGACCGACGCCACCGACGCCGCCAACGGCAGCGCGACCGTGTTTAGCTTCCCTCGCATCGACGCCAACGTCACCGCGCCCGACTCGTTGTCCGTGCTCGAGAGCTACGACGACTGGCTCGACACCCTGCTGACCCACGAGTACGTCCACATCGTCCACAACGACACGATCCACGGGCTCCCGCGGGTCGTCAACGCGATCCTCGGCTTTGGCGTCCTGGGCCGCGTGTGGCCGCCCAACGGGCTCCAGCCGCGGTGGATGCTCGAGGGCCTCGCCGTGTACGAGGAGTCGCGCCTGACCTCGCAGGGTCGCCATCGCTCGAGCCAGTTCGACATGATGCTGCGCATGGCGATCCTCGAGCACGCCTTCCCGACGCTCGACCGCATCTCCGCGCCCGCCACGATCTTCCCGCACACCACCTCCGTGTATCTGTACGGCCTGTACCTCGTGCACTACATGGGCACCCGCTACGGGCACGACAAACTGCGCGAGCTGAGCCACCGCTACGGCGGCCGCACGATCCCCTACAGCCTCAATCGCACGGTCCAGGAGGTCTACGGCGTCGACTTCGAGCAATTATGGAAAGAGTTCCAGCTCGACGCGACGCGCCGCTTCGAGGCCCAGGCGCGCGCGGTGCGGGCCCGGGGCATCCGCGAGGGCCGGCGCCTGACCTACTCGACCGCGAGCGAGGCCTCGAGCTTTAGCCGCCACCCGTCATGGTCGGGCGACGATCGATACATCTACTTTTATGGCGACGATGGCCACAGCAACCCCGGTGTCCGGCGGATCCCCGCGCATGGCGGACGGATCCGCGAGGGCATCGGCGTCGGCCGGCAGGGCATGACCCTCGACATCGAGCGTGTCATCGAGATCCAGACGGCGGCCACCCCGAGCCTCGTGCCCGGCTCGAATGAAGTCGTGTTCGAGCAGGTCGGCGCCCACGACTTTCGCTACAACTGGAACGACCTGTACCTGTGGCGCCCCTCCGAGCCCGGCGCCCTCGACGTCCGCCAGAGCCCCGCGGAGGTCGAACAGCTGACCTCCGGCCTGCGCGCGCGCGACCCCCACGTCGCCGCGGACGGCCGCTGCGTCGTGTTCGTGCGCAACGACAACGCCCAGTCGCGCCTCGCCTTCCTCGACCTCCACACCCGCGAGGTCG
>JAYUXQ010000216.1:0-2057 GCA_043752905.1 Nannocystis sp.
CCAAAACATCCAGTTTTAAGACCACACAAGCACAAGAAAGGCGATTGATAGCGGTTGCTGGCGACAGGCCAACCGCCCTGGTTGGGACAGTTTTACTACGGACAAAAGCTCGGCATCGCCGCAGAGGACGCGCTGCGGGCCACCTGCGCCAAATTCGAGGCCCGCTTCGCGTTCGTCATGGAGCGCTGCCACGCCGAGGGGATCGATCCGACGACGGCCGGCCTCGCGGTGCTCGACGGCTTCTGGGACGAGGCGAAGGCGCGCGGGATCGGGCGCAAGCGCTGAGCCGTCGCGGGACGGTTTCGAGACCTGTCTCGAGGGACAGGTGGTGCGCAGGACTCGCGCACTTTCAGGCGCGGCGCGTAGACCGGGACCGCGGGTCGAGGCGTTGGTGCCGGAGCGCCGCTGCCGGGTAATTCGGGGTCCGTGCCCGGTTCGGTGGCGCCTCGAGGGCTTCGGTCCACGCTGAAGCGACGGATGTCTCACGCCCCGCACACCGCCCTGCCCTGCGCCTATCGCAGCAGCGAACGCCACGACGAGCACCTGTGGCTCGCCGCGGCGCACCCGCTGCGCGAGGCCGGCGAGGCGCTGAGCCTGGCGGTGCTGTCGCTCGAGGACGAGGGCCAGGACAGGGCGAGCATCGGGGCTGGCCTGCGCCGGGCCGCACAGGCGCGAAGTTTTCTGGTCGAGGCTGCGCTCGCGCTCGGCCGGGCCCGCACGTTCGTGCCGTCGATCCGCGGCTACAGCGTGCCGGTCATCATGGCGGTCGAGGCCGACATCGAGGTCGAGCTCGGACGCCTGCATCAGCTGGCGACGCGCATGCTGTGGTACAACCATGCGCTGCTGCCGGCGCGGGGCCAGGGCGCGCCGCTGCGGCCCGAGGACGAGGCCCAGCTGGCGACGATGGTCCGCGGGCTGGCCCGCACCGCCCGCCTCGACCGCGCGCTGCGGCACGCCTGGCTGTGCGTGGCCGGCAGCGTCGCCGTGCTGACGCCGACGCTCGGGCTCGTCGCGGTGGCGATGTTGATGACGGTCGTCGTCGCCATGGTCGCGGCGGTGCAGCTCGCCGGGCTGCTTCGGCCGGGTGTATCTACCGGGCGTGGCTGAGCGCTGTTCGGGCCCGCATGCTTGTTGGCCATTCGGGCCGGCGTGTGCCGGCGTGTCAGTCGTCGAACAGGGGCACCGGCACGAGGATGGTGTTCTTGAGCCGCCCCTGCAGCTCCTCGATGTCAGCCGGCTTCACGCCGTACGTGCCGATCATGATCATGTGCCCCTTGAAGCTGTGCCGCTCATGAAATGCCACGAGCGCGTCGAGGGCCGCGTAAAGCGGGCTCTTGTGCGTGTGCTTGTTGGGCACGAGGGCGAGGTAGAGATCCATGTCGGTGGGGGCGATCTCGGTGAGCTCGGTGAAGATGCGGATCACGCCGCCCTCGATACCTTCAGGCCGGATCGCGTCGCGGGTGACGCGGTAGACGAACTCGCTGCGCACGCTCTTGGTCATGTGGAACACGACGACCTGGCGGTACGGGATGCCGGTCGCGCGGCTCTGCTGGCGCGCGAGCTCGACGGCCTTCTGGATCAGCCGGCCGACGCGCACGCCGCCGATGGCGACGACGATCGTGCGCTGCTGGGGATCGATGACGGTCGACTCGACGGTCTCGAGCACGCGGCGAAAGTAGCGATAGCCGCCGCGGATCAGCGGGCGGTGGTTGTGGACGAGGACGACGAGGCCGACGAGCACGACGACGGTGGTGAACAGCGTGCGCAGCTCGCCCATCGGGGCGGTGGTGTTGGTCCACATCGTCAGCAGCACGTAGGTGAGCGCGACGCCGCCGACCAGCGCGCCGACCGGCAGGCGGGTGCCGAACAGGGTGATGTTCCACGGGGCGGTATAGACGCGGCGGTCCTCGGCCTTGAAGCGGCGCAGCAATACAAAGCCGACCATGCCGGAGAACAGCACCAGGCCGAACATGGCCCAGTACCAGCGCTCGAGGGTGCCGACCTCCCAGTCGGCCTGGATCGCCAGCAGGAAGCAGGCGAGCAGCATCATGCCGTGC
>JAYUXQ010000217.1:0-5242 GCA_043752905.1 Nannocystis sp.
GAAGTACCCGCTGCGGACTCGTGGAAGCGACCCCTGCGTCCGCGCGTCTCATCGCGCCAGCGGCGGGCTCGCCGGTACTCTGCCAGCGCCTGACGCCGACGATCGCCACGACCACTGTCAGGGCGGCGGATCTCGGATCTGCGCCAGAGCAGTGAATTGGAGCGAAAACAGGGCCTCCTCACTCGCGAGCGTTCGCCGCCGTGATCAAAACCGGTGACACGACCCTGCCAACGGCTTGCTCCTGTCGGGGCGTCGCTGTTACAGTGCGGCGCTGTTGGTACTGGAAGGGTTGGTTATGCAAAAGATCTCTCTGATGAAGCGTTCGTTGGGTTTGGTGTGTTCGCTGGCGTGGGTCTCCGGGTGTGGTGACGATGGGGTGGCGGCCGATACGGGCTCGACGTCGGGGACCACGGGCTTGCAGAGCAGCAGCTCCGCGCCGGGGACCGAGACCACCGCCGAGACCACGCCGACCAGCGGCACGACCGGCGTGAGCAACGAGACCCTCGGGACCGGGAGCGAGACGTCCGGCGAGCCGACGTCCGGGACGACCTCCGACCCGACCACGACCGGTTCGACCGGCGGCGACCCGGTGTGCGGCGACGGCGTGCTCGACCCGGGCGAGGCCTGCGACAACGGGCCCGGCAACGGCCCCGGCGAGGCGTGCTCGGCCGAGTGCGTGGAGAACAGCTGTGGTGACGGCGACCAGGGTCCCGGCGAGGCGTGCGACGACGGGGCGATGAACGGGAACATGAACGGTTGCAAGGCGGACTGCACCGACAACGTGTGCGGCGACGGCTTTACCGGGCCTGGCGAGGGCTGCGACGACGGCAACCAGGTCGACGCGGACGAGTGCTCGAACACCTGCGCGCTGGCGACCTGCGGCGACGGCGTCGTCGCGGCGACGGAGGCCTGCGACGACGGCAACCAGGAGAACGCCGACGCGTGCACCAACGCGTGCACGACGGCCACGTGCGGCGACGCGTTCGTGCAGGCCGGCGAGACGTGTGACGCGGGCGCGGACAATTCGGACAACACCGCGTGCACCCTCGATTGCCAGAGCAACGTGTGCGGCGACGGCAAGCTGTTCAACACCGACCCCGGCACCGAGGTGTGTGATGACGGGGTCGACAACGGCCCGGGCAAGAGCTGCAACGCGATGTGTCTACCCAACGTGTGCGGCGACGGCGACATCGGCCCTGGCGAGACCTGCGACGACAAGAATACGATGGGCGGCGACGGCTGCTCGGCGACCTGCGCGCTTGAGGAGTGCGGCAACAAGGTCATCGACCCGGGCGAGACCTGCGACGACGGCAAGAACGGCAACAACGACGACGGCTGCACCGACGCCTGCAAGGCCCCGGTGTGCGGCGACAGCATCGTGCAGATGAGCCTCGGCGAGCAGTGCGACCTCGGCGGCGCCAACAGCAACACGGGCACATGCACGCTGACCTGCAAGACCGCCGTGTGCGGCGACAGCCTGATCCAGCAAAACGTCGAGCAGTGCGACAACGGGCCCAACAACGCCAACAACGCGGCGTGCAAGGCCAACTGCACGCTCAACATGTGCGGCGACGGCTTCGCCGGCCCCGGCGAGGCGTGCGACGACGGCAACCTGGCCAACGACGACAGCTGCACGAACGTGTGCAAGCAGGCGACCTGCGGCGACGGGTTCAAGCAGCCCGGTGAGGAGTGCGACCTCGGGGCCAACAACGCCAACGCGGGCACGTGCACGCTGGTCTGCAAGGCGCCCAAGTGCGGCGACAGCTTCGTGCAGGCCAGCAACATGGAGGTGTGCGACGACGGCAACCTCGTCAACACGGACGCCTGCGTCGCGTGCAAGGCGGCGAAGTGCGGCGACAACTTCGTGAACATCGGCGTCGAGCAGTGCGACGACGGCAACCTGGTCAGCAACGATGGTTGCAGCGCGACCTGCACGGGTGAGTCGATCGGCAAGGTGTTCCTGACCAGCTCCAACGGCTCGCAGGGCTTCTACGGCTACACGATCGCCAACAACACCTGGGCGACCCTGACCAACCCGCCGGTGCCCACGTACTCGCAGATCACCAACGACGGCAAGGTCGTGTACCTGCTCGGCAACAACAACATCATCTATCAGTACAACCCGCTCAACAACACGTGGTCGGCCAGCGCGACCCCCGGGCCGAGCGCGCAGCTGGCGGCCCAGCCGATCGGCTACTTCAAGTGGACCAACCAGGGCTTCTTCTACGTCAAGGACGGGTCGCAGCCGCTCTACAGCTACAAGAACAACGTGTGGTCGACGACCAACTTGCCCGCCGCCGGCTCGAGCGCGGGCTCGTGGGACAAGTCGAAGAACGAGCTGTACATCCGCACCTACGGCCAGCTCGGCTTCCAGGTGATCAATACGACCACCAACGCGGTGGTCCGTAACATCGTCGACGCCGGCGGCGTCGGCGAGAACAGCCGCACCGGCAGCTTCTCCGGTGGCTTCTTCTATACCCGCGACTTCACCGGCCCGTTCCAGAAGTACGACGCGATGGTCGGCACGAAGACCAACACCAACCAGACCCCGCTCTCGGGCCACACGGCGACCGACACCGACGTCACCACCGGCCTGATCTATATCGCCGGCTACAGCGGTCAGGGCAACCTGTTCCAGCGCTACAGCCCCGCCAACAACACGATCAGCTCGCTCGCCAACTCGGCGCTGGTCGACAACCACTCGACGATCACGGTCATGATCCCATGATCCCATGATCCCATGATCGCGTGACATGAGCGGTGGTCGGCTCCTGCTCCTCACGGAGCGGGGGCCGACCTTTTTAATAAAAGGGTCAGCGACAGACCGGGCCGGGGCCGTCGGCGATCGTCTGGCAGGTCTTGCCCTTCGGGCACCCGCCGTTAGTCTGGTGCGCGTCGCAGGGGATCCCGCACTCCTGGAACTTCGGGCCCTGGGGCCCCGCGATGCCGTAGTACGAGATGCACTGCTCGCCCGCCGCGCAGGTCTTGTCGCCGCACGCCGGACCCGCCGCGCCTGGGTCGGCCGGCGGCGTGCCACTGTCGGCCGGCGGCGTGGGCTCCGGAGCGCCCGCACTCCCGGCGCTGTTGCCCGACTCGACGGCACCGCTGACGCCCGAGCCCGAGCCCGGCGGGCCCGAACTGCGGCCAGTGCAGGCCATGAGCGAGAGAGACAGGAGGATGGGGGCGAGGAGACCGGGACGCATCGCGCGCGAGACTACCACGGGCGCGCGCTCGCCCCCTCAGGTCGGCTCACAGAACCGCGCGAGGACCACCTTCGTGCCGACCTCGCGAAAGCGCAGGTGCAGCTTGAGGTCCGTGCCATGACCCTCCCAGCCGATCAGCTCGCCACCGCCGAACTTCGCGTGGCGAAAGTGCATGCCGACGAATAGCGGCACGCCGTCGTCCGCTGGCGCTGCATGAACGGCATGGACGGCATGGACGGCATGAACCGCATGAACCGCATGAACGGCACGAGCGGCCCCTGACGTCGGCGCAGGACGTCGGCGCGCCGGCTGCGAACGCGAGTTCGGCTGCACGTGGTCGACGTCGCCGTCGTACACGATGTCGCTGTTCCAGCTCGGCTCCTGCCGCGCCGGTGCGCCGTACGGCGAGCCGTGGCTCGCGCCGGGCCGCTTGCCGCGGTCGGTCGCCGCTTGCGGCAAGTCCCGCAGGAAGCGCGACGGCTCGTTGACCTGGGTCTGGCCGTACAGCGTGCGCCGGGCGGCGTGGGTGATCAGCAGGTCGCGCTTGGCCCGGGTCACGGCGACGTAGGCGAGCCGGCGCTCCTCCTCCATCTGCGAGGGATCTTGCAAGGAGCGGCCGTGGGGGAACACGCCCTCCTCCATGCCGGTGAGGATCACGCGCGTGAACTCGAGGCCCTTGGCGCTGTGGATCGTCATCAGGCGCACGCTGCGGGCCTCGTCGGTCTTCTTGTCGCTGTGGCTCGCGAGGCTGACCTGCTCGAGATAATCGGCGAGCGTCTGGTCCGGGTAGTCCTCGGAGAATTCGGCGAGCGCCCCGGCGAACTCCTGCAAGTTCTCCAGGCGCGTCGTCGCCTCCTCGGTCTGCTCGGTGGCCAGCATCTCGCGGTACCCGGTGATGTCCAGCACCGCGGCGGCAAGGTCACCGAGCGGCATGTTGGCGGCGTGGGCGGCGACGAGCTGGCGCATGACCTCCGCGAAGCCGCTCAGGCGCGAGCATGCCGCGCGCGAGAGGCCCGTCTGGTCGAGCTCGGCGAGCGCGGCCATCAGCGAGATGCCGCGCTCGAGCGCGTGCCCCTTGAGCTGCCCGACCGTCGTGTCGCCGATCTTTCGCGGCGGCACGTTGACGATGCGCTCGAAGTCGACGTCGCTGCCGGGGTTGGTCAGCAGGCGCAGGTAGGCGATGAGGTCGCGGATCTCCTTGCGCTCGAAGAAGCTGAGGCCGCCGTAGACGGCGTAGCGGATCGCGTTGCCGGCGAGGGCCTCCTCGATCACGCGCGACTGGGCGTGCGTGCGATAGAAAATGGCGATCTCGTGCGCCGGGATGTCCTCGGTCAGCGCGTCCATCACCTGCTCGACGACCACGCGGGCCTCATGGTGCTCGTCGCTGAGCTGGCGGACCTTGACCTGCTGTCCATCGCCGAGCTCGCTCCACAGCGTTTTACCGAGGCGTCCGGCGTTGCGACGAATGATCGCGTCGGCGCAGGTGAGGATGTGGCCGGTGCTGCGATAGTTCTGCTCGAGGCGGATCATTCGACAGCCAGGGTGATCGTCGGGGAAGCGGAGGATCTGCGCCACGTCGGCGCCGCGCCAGCCGTAGATCGCCTGGTCGTCATCACCGACGACGACCAGCTCGGCGCGCTCCGAAAGCAGGGAGATCAGCCGCGCCTGCACCGGGTTGGTGTCCTGATACTCGTCGACGACGACGTGTAAGAACCGACGCTTGAGGCCGAGCGCGGGGTCGAGGTCGGCAAGCTGCGAACCAGGCGCCCCCTGGCCGGCGTTGGCCAGCAGCTCGACGGCGAGGACCAGCAGGTCGCCGAAGTCCGCGGCGTCGGCGGCCCGCACGAGCTGCTCGTAGCGCAGGCCGGCTTTTTTACTGAGCGAGTTGACGGGCTCGTCGAGGCCGAGCTGCTCGAGCTTTGAAATTGGCAGTCCGCGGTTCTTGGCGCGGTCGAGGTGGGTCAACACGGCGCGCGGCGAGAGCTGGCGGTCGTCGATGTTGAGCTCCTTGAGCGCGCGCTTCATGATGCGCATCTGGT
>JAYUXQ010000218.1:0-12713 GCA_043752905.1 Nannocystis sp.
GGTTGATCGTGTTCCTGAGCAGCGGGCCGCGGAACACGAAGATGATGGTGAACAGCACGGCGTTGATGATCGCGCCGGCCATCGCGTTGACCTCCGGGCTCGGCATCAGGTCCTTGGCGCTGCCGAGGATCACCCAGAGCGACATGCCGAGGATGCTGGTGGCGATGATCCCGGCGAGCACCACGCGCTGCTGCTTGGCGACCGAGAGGTCGAACTCGGGGTCCTTGTCGCGGCCCGAGGCCTTCTCCAGCGCGTCGAGCAGCTCCGCCAGCGAGGGCCAGCGCGCGTCGGGGTCGAGGGCCAGGCCGCGCACGACCACCGCGTGCACGACGGCCGGCACCTGCGTGTCGGCGGGCGGCGGGTGCATCTTGCCGTCGGTGAGGTTGATGACCAGCTCGAGCAGGCTGCCGCCGGCGAACGGGTGCTTGCCGTGGAGCGCGGTGAACAGGGTGACGCAGAAGCTGAATTGATCGGAGCGCTGGTCGGCCGGGTGGTGACGGTGCTGCTCCGGGGCCATGTAGGCGGGGGTGCCGGCGATCCTGGCGTTGCTGCGCGGCTCCTCGCCGGGGCGCAGGCGGCCGGAGTCGTCGAGGTCGCTGTGCGGCCTGGGGACCGGGCGCAGCGACAGCGAGGCGGCCGGCATCGACACGGCGGCCTCGCCGGTCGCGCTGGAACCACTGCGTGAGCTGCCGGCGGTGCTGCTGGAGGCCGCGGCGCGCAGCGAGGCGCTGGCCGGGTCGGCGCGGCGGGACAGGCCGAAGTCGACGACGCGGACGCGGTCCTCGGCGTCGATGAGGACGTTGTCGGGCTTGAAGTCGGCGTGGATCACCCCGGCCTCGTGGGCCGCCTGGAGGCCGCGCCCGGCCTGGACCATGACGCCGAGGATCTCCAGCCAGGTGCGCTCCTGGGCCCGCAGCCACACGCCGAGGGTCCGGCCCTGCACGAACTCCATCGCCACGAAGACCTGCTCCTCGAAGCGACCGACCTCGTAGACCTGGACCACGTTGGGGTGCGAGAGCTTGGCCATCGCCCGCGCCTCGCGCTGCATACGGGCCTGGTTGCGCGGGCTGTTGTCGCGGCCGGGTCGCAGCAATTTCAAAGCGACGCGGCGGTCGAGCTCCTCGTCGTAGGCCGAGTACACGACGCCCATGCCGCCCTCGCCGAGCTGGCGCAGCACGGCGAAGCGGCCGATGCGGGCCGACTCGCCGAAGTAGCCGGGTCGCTCGACGGCCGACCCGGCGAGGCCGTCCTCCGCGTTGGTGTCGCCGTCGACGAGCGAGGGGTCGAGGGGACCGACGGGTCCGGGGCCCGGGACGTTGTCGAGTGTGATCTCGGCGGCGGTCTCTCCCTGGCCGCGTGAGCGCGACGCGAGGTCGTCGCGCCAGACCTCGGGATCCGAGTCCATCTCGAGGACCTCGCGCGTGTTGTCCTTGGTCCGCCGCATGCCGGGTTGACACCCACGCCCCCGCCAGCCGGCGCGCTCGCAGAGATTAGCGCAGTGGGTGCCGCTTGGCGCGTCTGCGAGAACGCACAACTGTCCGGGCATCGGGGGCCCGGGAGCCCCGGGTTCGCGGTTTCATGTCGCACCGGAGCTTTCCGACGCCTGGCCGCCGCGGCGACGGTGTACTTCCCGCCGGGCCCGCGCTATCACCCAGCGCAGGACGCCCCCATGCAACGCGTGCTGCGCATTTTGCTGCCGATCCTCGTGCTCATCGGCGCTTTCATGGTGGCGAGGGCCCTGATGTTCGCCAAGCCCGAGGTCGTGGCCAAGCCGCAAGTGGCCCGCGAGTTGCCCGTCACCGTGCTTCGGGCCCAGCCTTCGCCCCATCCCGTCGAGTTCCAGGCGCTCGGCGAGGTCAAGCCGGTGCACCGCCTCGTCCTCCAGCCGGAGGTCAGCGGGCGCGTCATCGAACGCAGCCCTGCGCTGATGCCTGGCGGTCTGCTGCATCGCGGCGAATCTCTGCTGCGGGTCGACAACCGTGACCACGCGACCGTGGTCGCCGCGCAGGCTGCGGCGGTCGAGCAGGCCCACGCGGCGCTGGCGGAGGAGCGCACCCGCAAGCAGGTCGCCGAGTACGAATGGCAGGGCAGCGCCGACCAGCTCAGCGAGGACGCGCGCAAGTTCGCGCTCCGCGAGACCCACGGCCGCAGCGTCGCGGCGGGGCTGAGCTCGGCCAAGGCGCAGTTCGACAAGGCGCGGCGGGACCTCGGCCGCACGCAGGTCAAGGTGCCGTTCGACGCGCTGGTGCTCGACGCCTCGGTCGAGCTCGGTCAGCTGGTGACCCCGCAGAGCGCGCTGGCGACGCTGGTGGCGATCGACCGCTACTGGGTCGAGGTCGCGGTGCCGGTCTCGCAGCTGATCCACTTCGACATCCCCGGGGTCAACATCGGCCCGGGCACGAGGGGCTCGACCGCGAAGATCCTGCTCGACGCGGGCGGCGGCGTCGTCATCGAGCGCACGGGGTGGATCGAGCGGCTGCTCGGGCAGGTCGACTCCCGCGGTCGCATGGCCCGGATGCTGCTCGTGGTCGAGGACCCCCTGGGGGTCGAGAGCACCACTGGCAAGCCGCTCCGCGCCGCTCCGGAGGATCACGCCCCGCGGGCCACCTTGCCGCTGTTGCTGGGTGCCTTCGTCCGCGTGCAGATCGCAGGGGCGCCGCTGCCGGACACCACCGAGCTGCCGCGCGTCGCGCTGGCCGACGACCACCAGGTCTGGCTCGCGGTCGACGGAAAATTGGCGGCGCGTGAGGTCGAGGTCGCGTGGCGGGGCGCCGACACCGTGCTGGTCCGCGGGCTGCGCCCGGGCGATGCTGTGGTCACCACGCCGCTCGCCAGCCCGACCGAGGGCATGGCCATTCGCATCGAGGGCGAGTCGCCGGCGCTGGTCGCCGCCGTGCCCGCCGTATCGGCCGCATCGGCCGCATCGGCCGCATCGGCCGCATCGGCCGCATCGGCAAACTAGGAGGAGCCACCATGAGCGGGCCGGAGCCGGAGCACAAGCAGTCCCTGGGCACGGGGCCGATCGCCTGGATGGCGCAGAACCCCGTGGCCGCCAACCTGGTCATGGTCTTCCTGCTGATCGGCGGGTGGGTGATGGGCTCGCGGGTCAAGCAGGAGGTGTTCCCCGAGACCGAGCTCGACATGGTGTCCATCAGCGTGCCGTACCCTGGCGCGAGCCCGGCGGAGGTCGAGCAGGGCATCATCCTCGCCGTCGAGGAGGCCGTGCGCGGCATCGACGGCGTCAAGCGGGTGGTCGCCACCGCGGCCGAGGGCCGCGGCTACGTGACCACCGAGCTCGAGGTCGACGCCAACAAGCAGAAGGCGCTCGCCGACATCAAGAGCGCGGTCGACCGCATCACTTCCTTGCCCAAGGAGGCCGAGCGCCCGATCGTCAGCCTGCTGACCAACCGCTCGGAGGTGCTGTCGGTGGTCGTATACGGGCACCAGGACCTCGGGGTCCTGCGCAACCTCGCCGAGCAGGCGCGCGACCAGTTCCTGACCGACCCACGCATCACCCAGGTCGACCTCGCCGGCGCCCCGCCGCGTGAGATCTCGATCGAGGTGCCGCGCGAGCAGCTGCGGATCCACGGCCTCACGCTCGACGCGATCGCGCAAAAGGTCACCCAGACCTCGTTGCAGATGCCCGGCGGCGGCGTGAAGACTGCCACGGGCGAGGTCCTCGTCCGCACCAACGAGCGCCGCGAGGACGAGCGCGGCTTCTCCGACATCCCGGTCGTCACCGGCCCGGCCGGCACCGAGATCCGGCTCGGGGAGATCGCCCAGGTCCACAAGGAGTTCGCCGAGACCGACGAGTCGGCCAGCTTCGACGGCATGCCGGCGATCATGATCCGGGTGTTTCGCATCGGCGAGCAAAAGCCGCTCGAGGTCGCCGCGGCGGTGCGCGAGCAGAGCGAGAGGGTCCAGAACTTCCTGCCCGCGGGCGTGAAGATCTCCCAGTGGCGCGACATGTCCGAGATCTACGCCCAGCGCGTCGACCTCCTGATGCGCAACGCCTACATGGGCCTCGCGCTGGTGATGATCTGCCTCGGTCTGTTCCTCGAGCTGCGCGTCGCCTTCTGGGTGACGATGGGCATCCCGATCTCGTTCATGGGCGCGTTGATGCTGATGCCCGCGCTGGGCGTGTCGGTCAACATGATCACCCTGTTCGCGTTTATCATCGTGCTCGGCATGGTGGTCGACGACGCGATCGTCGTCGGCGAAAATATCTTCGAGCGGACCCAGCGCGGCGAGAGCTACCTCGAGGCCGCGATCGCCGGCACGAAGGATGTCGGCATCCCGGTCGTGTTCTCGGTGCTGACCACGGTCGCCGCGTTCACGCCGCTTTTCTTCGTGCCCGGCTTCTCCGGCAAGCTGTTTAGCGTCATCCCGGTGATCGTCATCTCGGTGCTGCTGATCTCGCTGTTCGAGTCGCTGTTCGTCCTGCCGGCGCACCTCGGGCACATGAAGAAGCCCAAGGAGACCGGCGTGTACGGGTTAATCCACCGCCAGCAGCAAAAGGTCACCCGCGGCCTCGAGCGCTTTATCAAGCGCCGGTACACGCCGCTCGTGCGCGTCGCGCTGCGCTGGCGCTACCTGACCCTCGCGCTCGGCGTCGGCACCCTCATCATCACGATGGGCTTCGTGCGCGCCGGCCTGATCGGGTTCCGGTTCTTCCCGGCGATCGACGGCGACGTCGTCACCGCCTCGATCGAGCTGCCCTACGGGGCCAGCGTCGCCGAGACCCGCAAGGTGCAAAAGCGCGTGCTGGAGGCCGCGCAGGCGCTGGTGGAGGAGCACGGCGGGGCGCCGATCAAGCGCGGACTGTTCGCGCAGATCGGCTCACGCGGCCCGGTCATGGGCCCCGGTGGCCCCAGCACGCAGACCGCCGGGGGCCACCTGGCCAACGTGCAGGTGTACTTCGTGTCGAGCGACAAGCGTGACTTCGAGACCTCTGCCTTCGCCGCCGAGTGGCGCGAGCGCGTCGGCCCCGTCGTCGAGGCCAAGGCGGTGCAATACACCTTCAACATGGGCCCGAGCGCCGGCCGCCCGGTCGACGTCGAGATCAGTCACAGCGACGACGAGGTGCTCGAGAAGGCCGCGGCCGACGTCGTCGCCGCCCTCGGCTCGCAGCAAGACGTCACCGACGTCGAGAACGGCGTCGCGCTCGGTAAACCTCAGCTCGACCTGACCCTGCGCGCGGAGGCGACCAGCCTCGGCCTCAGCGCGACGGACATCGCCCGCCAGGTGCGCGCGGCGTTCTACGGCAGTGAGGCGCTGCGCCAGCAGGACGGCCGCAACGAGGTGCGCGTGCTGGTCCGCTTGCCGGACGCCGAGCGCCGCAACGAGAACGACATCGCCGACCTCCTGATCCGCACCCCGCAAGGCGGCGAGATCCCGCTGCGCGAGGCCGCGGAGATCAAGCGCGGCCGCAGCTGGCCGTCGATCGAGCGCGCCGACGGCCGCCGCATCATCCACGTCACCGCCGACATCCGCGAGGGCAAGACGACCCCGGCGCTGGTGCTGGAGAAGCTCTCGGCCGACGTGCTGACGACCCTCCCGGACAAGTACCCGGGCCTGAGCTGGGGCCTGGGCGGTGAGAACCGGGCCCAGCGCGAGTCGCTCGGCAGCCTGGGCAGCGGCGCCGTGATGGCGTTGTTTGCGATCTATGTATTGCTGGCGATCCCGTTTCGCAGCTATCTCCAGCCGGTGATCGTCATGGCTGCGATCCCGTTCGGGCTGGTCGGCGCGATCGGTGGCCACGTGATGCTGGGCCTCGAGCTGAGCATCATGAGCATGATGGGGATGGTGGCGCTCTCGGGCGTGGTGGTGAACGACTCGCTGGTGATGGTCGACGCGACCAACGAGTTTCACCAGCGCCAGGGCATGTCGCACTTCGAGGCGGTCGCCGCCGCCGGCGCGCGCCGGTTCCGGCCGATCATGCTCACCTCGATCACGACCTTCTTCGGCCTCGCGCCGATGATCCTCGAGCCCTCGGTGCAGGCCAAGTTTCTGATCCCGATGGCCGTCAGCCTCGGGTTCGGTGTGATGTTCGCGACCGCGATCACGCTGCTCATCGTCCCGGCGCTGTACCTGGCGGTCGAGGACGGCAAGAACATGTGGCGCTGGCTCATGGAGCGGCCGCTCGAGTCGACCGAGCCCGACGCGCCGGGCATACAGGCGCAGCGCACCATCGATCCGCTCGACGTGGAGGTATGAACGTGTTTTATCAGGACGCCCCCGGCAACCCCGACCTGTTCCGCACCGACCCGGCCTTGCAGGCCGAGCTCGCCCGCCGCCTGCCCGAGAGCCTGCGCGCCGCGGTGCTGGAGCGCTGCGCGGCGCTCGGCGTGGCGACCTCCGACGAGCTGCCGCGGCTCGCCACGCAGGCCGAGGCCCAGCCGCCGCAGCACGTCCCCTACGACGCGTGGGGCCGCCGCGTCGACGAGATCCGCACGTCGCCCGCCTGGGAGTCCCTGCGCGTGTTCTCGGCGCGCAATGGGCTGGTCGCCAGCGGCTATGATCATAGTTTCGGCGAGCACCGCCGCGTGGTCCAGGCGGCGCTGCTGCACCTGTTCTCGGCCAGCTCCGCGAGCTACAGCTGTCCCCTGGCGATGACCGACGCGGCCGCCCGCGTGCTCCTCGACCTCGCGCCCGCGAGCCTGCGCGACCGCCTGGTGCCCGGCCTGACGACGACCGATCCTGCCCGCTTCATCACCTCCGGGCAGTGGATGACCGAAAGGACAGGCGGCTCCGACGTCGGCAACACCGAGACGATCGCGCGGCCGGCCGGGAGTGACGGCGACGAGCGGCGCTACACCCTGCACGGCGTGAAGTGGTTCACCTCGGCGACGACCTCCGAGATGGCGCTGACGCTCGCGCGCATCGATGACGGCGGCGCCCCGCCTGTGCCCGGTTCGCGCGGCCTGTCGCTGTTCTGCGTCGAGATCTCGCGCGTCGCAGGCCAGGGCTGGCGCGGCATCACGGTGCATCGCCTCAAGGACAAGCTCGGCACCAGGGCGCTGCCGACCGCGGAGCTGACCCTCGAAGGCGCGCCCGCGACACTTATTGGTGAGCCCGGTCGCGGCGTCGCCAACATCTCGGGGATGCTCAACGTGACGCGGCTTTATAATGCGATCGCGTCGGCGTCCGGGATGCACCGCGCGTGCGCACTGGCGCGGGACTATGCGGCGCGGCGCGGCGCGTTCGGGCGCAAGCTGGTCGACTTGCCATTGCACGCGGCGACGCTCGCCGACATGGAGTCCGAGACGGCCGCCGCGCTCGCGCTGGTGATGGAGTGCGCGAGCCTGCTCGGCCGCAGCGAGGCGGGCGTCGCCTCCGAGGACGAGCGCCGGCGCCTGCGCGCGCTCATCCCCCTCGCCAAGCTGACGACCGCGAAGCAGGCGGTGGCGACCGCCTCCGAGGCGCTCGAGTGCTTCGGCGGCGCGGGGTATGTCGAGGATACGGGGCTGCCGCGGCTGCTGCGCGACGCCCAGGTGCTGTCGATCTGGGAGGGCACGACCAACGTGCTGTCGCTCGATGTGCTCCGAGCCGAGGCCAAGGACGGGTCGTTCTCGGCTGTCCTCAAGGACATGTCGCGGAGGGCTGAGCTGTTGGCCAGGCCGCTCGACCGCGGCGCGGTGACTGCCGTGCGGGAGGGGGTGCGCGGGCTGGTCAGCGCGGCGCAGACGGCCGTGCAGGCGGGCGCCGCGGTGCTCGAGGAGAGCGCCCGCAAGCTGGCGCTGCGCACGGGGCACGTCGCGGAGGCGTTGTACCTCGCCGGGACGGCGGCGACGGACGAGGTCGCCGCCGAGCGGTTCAAGCGCTTCGCGGCGCTGCGCTTCGGCGCCTGAGCGCCCGCAAGATCGTCATGACGACATTGCGATCCAGACGGCCGCAGATCCAAAGGCGTCTGCGGCCCAGGTCGGGTCAATCGTCGCGGCGCATGCGGCTTACCAGGTATCCGAACGCGCCGGCGGTGAAGAACATGATCACGCTATAGATCGCGGGCGGGATCGCCATCACAGTGTTATTGAGCAGGGTGGGGCCGCTGGCGATGGCGATAGCGAGGGTACCGTTATGAATACCGATCTCCATGCCGATGGCGATCGACTGGCGCTGGTTCAAGCGCAGTAATCGCGGCACGAAGTAGCCGACGGCGAGGCTGGCGAGGTTGAAGCACAGCGCGGCGGGGCCGACCAGGCGGAACGATTCGAGCACCGTGTCGCGCTCCTTGATGAGCGCGGCGACCACGATCAACAGCAGGAACATGGCGGAGATCAGGCGGACGGGACGGTCGAGCTTGCTGGCCAGCGCCGGCCGCTTCCAGCGGACCAGCATCCCGATCGTCACCGGGATGATCACCAGCGCGAATACTTGAAGGACCTTGCTGAACTGCAGCGGGATGTTCTTGCCCTCGCCCATGAATTGCATCAACGCGAAGTTGACGATCAACGGCAGGGTCAGCAATGACAGCAGGCTGTTGACGGCGGTCAGGGTGATGTTGAGGGCGACGTCGCCCTGGGCGAGGTGGCTGTAGAGATTGGCCGTCGCGCCGCCGGGGGACGCCGACAGCAGCATGAGACCGACCGCGAGGTCGCCGGGCAATCCGAAGCCGACCGCGATGCCGTAGCAGACCGCCGGCAGCAGCAACATCTGACACGCGAGCCCGATGACGACCGCGCGCGGGAACACGACCACGCGCTTGAAGTCGGCGATCGTCAGCGAGAGGCCGAGGCCCAGCATGATGATGCCGAGCGCCGCGGGGAGGAAGATGGTTGTGATGACGCTGGATTGCATACGGCGGGCGCGAGCGGGGCGGGGTCAGAGGCGCTATGCGGCGAGCACCGATAGCCAGGCGGCGGTGAAGCCCTCGGGAGCGTACCAGCTGCCACCGAGCGCCAGCAGGCGGCTGTGCGCGAGGCGACCGGCGAGCGCGAACCCATACGCGGCCATGCCCGCGCCGGTGTACACAGCCACGGGGCGCTCGTCGGACACGCTCGACAGTGTCGCCGAGCGCGTGGAGACTGTCCAATAACGCTGTAAACGGTCGCGCGATGGCCGCGAAGTCCGACTCTCAATGCTCGTCGGTCATGCTGTTCGCCGGCAGCATGGGGGTTCATCCCCAATTTCGGACCGCTGCTCGGCGATCCCGGCGCTGCCGCTGTGGGCGACGCCAAGAGGAGGCCGGTGGCGCCAGGCCGACGACCTGGATGAACGGGTCGTGGTCGTTCGTGCTGCCGGCGCAGCCGAGCGTGTGGACCCGTCGACCGACCCGGCGGCGAAGCCGAGGCGGCGCAGGTCGGCTTGCAGACGGGCCACGTCGTGGCCATCCTTGCCGGCGCTGAGCGTGCGGTGGAGCGTCGGCAGCGGCTGTGAGACTTTGGCGAGGGTGAGGTCGTTGGTCCCGCGGGCGCGGGCGCTCGCGGGTTGGAGGCGACCGCCACGCTTGCATCACTGCCCCGGATCACCGTATTCCATCACGATGCAAATGTGCGGCCTTTCTCCTGTCCACTCCCAGCCGACGATGACCCTACAACCTCTGCGCTCCCCGGCCTCCCTCCTGTTCTTGGCCCTCACGCTCGCTGCCCCGGCCTGCGAAGACGTCGACGACGCCGACCATCCCCAGGATGAGGATGAGGATGAGGATGAGGATGACGATGAGGATGACGCTGACGACGACGACGTTGGCAACGCCGGCGCTGACATCGACGGGCTCGCCGGGCTCCCCGACCCGAGCGCCGCAGCGCCCACCATCATCATCGACAGCACCAACGCAAGCAACGACCCGAGCAAGGCCAAGATCACGGCATCGGCCAGCTGGCTCGCCTCGACCTCAAACCCCGGCTACTACGGCACCAGCTACCTCTACGCCAACACCGGCCCGGTCTCCGACGCCGCCGAGTTCGCCTTCAACATGCCCGCCGCGGGCCCGCGGATCGTCGACGTCTGGTATACTGCCGGCGCCAATCGCTCGACCACCGCGCCCTTCATGGCCTTCGACGCCAAGGGTACCAAGCTCGCCTCCTACAGCGTCGACCAGACCGCCAACGGGGGCAAGTGGGTCCAGCTCGGCACCCTCAACTTCTCGGCCGGCTGGAATAAGATCTCCCTCTCGCGCTGGACCACCGCGGGCAAGGTCGTCGTCGCCGACGCCGTTCGCATCCGCGACGTCGCCACGCCCATGCCGTGGACGTACATCGCGGCGCTCGACCAGGGCATCCGCGAGGACACCTACGGCCTCGGCTCCTTCAGGGCCCCACGAAGCGGCTACCAGCACAGCGGTATCGACTATCTGATGCCGGTCGGCACCACGCTGCGCAGCCCCTGCGAAGGCGCCTACCTGGCCGGCTACGACGGCGGCTACGGCAACTGGGCCCAGGTCGTCTGCCAGATCCCCACCTCGCTTGCGGGCGGCACGACCGTGTACGCCTCGCTGCTGTTCGCCCACCTCAACACGCTCGCGGTCACCTCGACCGGCAGCAACCCGAACGCCGCCGGCGTGGTCAAGCGTGGCCAGTCGCTCGGGACCTCCGGAAAGACCGGGAACGCCGCGGCCGCCGGCATCCGCGCGCACCTGCACTTCGAGGCCGCCCTGCACCCGAGCAAGCTGGCCGCCCTCGGCGAGGCCCACATCTCGGGCAGCGACGGTGACACCGCCGCGGCCGCCGCCCTGCGCACCTCGATGACCACGACCTGTCTCAATCCCACCGGTCTCAAGTCCCTGAACACGAGCCTGGCGCTCGGGCGCCGCATCGACCCCTTCATGCTCCTCAGCTGCCTCGTCGGCGACAAGCCGGCCCTGAAGACCCCGAGCAATCAGACCCTGTGGCCCTGGAGCGCCGGGTACAAAGCGACGACCTTCAACGTGAACGTCGGCCAGGTCGCGCCCTGAAGGCGCGCATCGGCGGTCAGCGACGAGGGCTCGCCGGCTCGCGCGGACCCGCGTATCCGATCCGGCGAGCCGCGCTCCGTCACGACGAGAACAAACGGATGGCGGACAGCCCCCCGTCAGGGCGCAAGATCTGACCGCTCAGGCCCCTGGCGGCGTCTGACAGCAGGAAGGCGACCACTCCCGCGATCTCGGAGGGGTCGCCCACGCGCTGCAGCGGGTGCCGCTTGCGGGCGGCCTCTCGCTTGAGATCACTGTTGAGGAACGTGGCGGCGAGCGGAGTGTCCGTCAACGAGGGCGCGATCGCGTTGACGCAGATCTTCGGAGCAAACTCGGCCGCGAGGGCACGCATCAGCCCCTCGACCGCGCCCTTGGCCGCCGCGATCGATGCATGTAGCGCCATTCCATGGCTCACCGCGACCGTGGAGAACAGCACGATCGAGGCCGAAGGGGCGGCCTTCAACGCGGGCAGGGCCGCCTGAATGCAAGCGACCGCGCCGAGGCAGTTGATCTGAAAGTCGCGGGTCAGGTCGGCAGCCGTGAGCCGATGAAAGGGTTTGAGCGAGATGGTGCCCGGGAAATAGACGAGTCCATCGAGCACCGGTGGCAACTCCAGCGCGCCAGGCGCGTTGGCCTCAAACGGCTGCACCGCGACGCCGAGTTCTACCAGCGGCCCCGGGTCGCGTGCGGCGGCGATGACATGATCACCTCGCCCCAACAGGACACGGGCAGTCGCCAATCCAATACCAGAGTTTCCGCCGACCAGCAGGAACGTTCGTGACATGCCGCAGTCTGCATGCGTTTGGCGATCCGTCAACGGAAGCGATCCAACAAGCCCCCAGAAGAGCCCGAATACTTCGCGGACCGCAGCAACCCCGAGAACCAAGGTCAGCTCCATGCCGCCTATACCGTCTACACGAAGGCGCTGGTCGAGGCAGGGACGGGAATTTTGCCTGTTGACAGGATCGCGCGCCCGGATTACAGACCAACGGGTCGGTATGAACATGGACAACGTCAGGCGAACCCGGGATGCGGCCGGGACCCGGCGGCAGCTCGTCATGGCCATCCGCGAGCAGGCCCACGAGGGCGAGCCGGCCGCCTGACGCTGCGCCCCTGCTGCGCCGTGAGGGGCGGTGGGGTATATCCTTCGGCCGCGATGCCACCCCCGATCGACCCCACCGCTCTGCGCCTCGGACCCTGGCGCCCGCGCCTGGTCGCATGGGGCGGCATCGGGGTCGTGATCGAGGGCCTCTCGCACGAGGACGGCGTGGTCGCGCCGGACGACTATGTCAACGAGGTGCTGCTGACGGCCGAACACCGCGAGGACTTCCTCGCGTGGATCGATCGCGTCGGGCTGATCGTATGCAAGCACGTCGGCGGCGATGATGCGAGCCACCGGGACGTCCGCGGCCGCTCGAGCCGCGGGCGCCTCAGCCAGGGCGAGTACTATCATCATGACGGCTGCTCGGGCCCGACCAAGCCGCGCGTCGTCGAGATCCGCTGCCCGCATCAGCCGGTCGCCCGCCGGGTCGCCACCGCGGTCGCGCCGTTCCCCGAGGTGTTGTATGCGCAGCTGATCGAATTGCCGGCGGCGACCGGGCTCGCGGACGGCGAGCTGGCGACCTGGCACGCGACGCTGCTCGCCGAGGGGAAGCTCCCTGCCGGCCTGTGGAACACCGTGCAGGGGCTCGTCAACCGCGCCGTGCGGCGCGAGCTCGGACCCGAGCCTGCGCGAGCCTATATGCGGGCAGTCGACCTGCGCGCCGGCGCCTACCGCGAGCCGTGGAGCATGGGCGAGAGCCGCTTCATCGCCAACAATAATCTC
>JAYUXQ010000219.1:0-2054 GCA_043752905.1 Nannocystis sp.
CCCTACACCGACCACGTCATGCGCTACGTGATCGGCGATCAGCTCCCCGCTTACGACCACTGGCGCGACTACTTCGACTGGATCATCGTCGGCGCGGCCAAGCCGAACTTCTTCACCGGCAACACCCTGTTCCAGGAGCTCGACATCTCCGATCGACCGATCGGCAAGCCGGTCGCCGAGCTCAAGCGCGGCCGCATCTATCTCGGGGGTAATCAGCAGGGCCTGCAGAGCGCCCTGGGCGTCCACGGCGACGAGGTGCTCTACGTCGGGGACCACATCTACGGCGACATCGTCAAGAGCAAGAAGTCCTCCGGCTGGCGCACCGCCCTCATCGTCGAGGACCTCGAGCACGAGCTCGACGTCCGCCGCGACCGTCAGGTCACCCTCAAGGAGATCGAGCACCTGACCTGGCTGCGCATCTCCCTGTCCGAGGACATCAGCTCGCAGCGCTACCTCTCGCGCCTGCTCGCGCGCATGACCCCCGAGGAGCTCGTCCGCCAGGGCACGCCGGCGGCCGAGGCCGAGCAGATGCTCACCGACACCCGCGCCACCGTCCGCAAGCGCTTCGATCGCCTGCGCCGCTACGAGGAGGAGGTCGCCGACACCCTCGAGCGTCGCATCATCGACGTCGACGAGGCATTCAATCCCTACTGGGGCTCGGTGTTCGCCGCCCGCCGCGACACCAGCCGCTTCGGCGCGCAGGTGGAGAACTACGCGTGCCTCTACACCAGCCGCGTCACCAACTTCCGCTACGCCTCGCCGAGCAAGTATTTCCACTCGCCGCACGGTTCGATGCCCCACTGGCACGGCCCGCCGAAGTGAGTGAAAAGATCGCCGACCATGAAGCCCCACCCACGAGCCGAGTTCCTCGCGGGACTCGCCTGAGCGCGGGGATGCTGCGAATAAAGACACCGCCGACGACACCCACACCACGTGGGCGACGCCGACGGATCGGTTCGCAGCACCCCTGACCTCTGCACAGACACCCCCCGGAACAGGGGCCTGGAGGCCCGTGTCGCTCGGTTCGTTCTAATGGAATCATGTCCCGTATAGTGTCGGGCGTCAAGCAGACCCCGCGAGAAATTTTGCGGGACCACGTACACGGGCGCCTCGCGCTGCACTTATGCTGCGCGCGATGGCCGACCAGAACCCGCTATTGTCCGACCGTGACGTGCAGTTTCAGCTCCACGAGCTCAACGACGTGCGGGCGCTGTGTCGCTTGCCGGCCTATGCCGAGCACAGCGCCGAGACCTTCGACCTGTTCTTGCGCAGCGCCCGCAGCCTGGCGCGCAACGTGTTGTTTCCGGCGTACCGTCCGATGGACGCCGAGCCGCCGCGCTTCGAGGACGGGCGGATCATCGTGCATCCGGCGATGCGCGCGATCTGGGCCCAGATGTCGGACCTGGGGATCCTCAGCGCCACGCGGCCGGTCGAGGTCGGGGGCCATCAGCTGCCCTTGATGGTCGCGATCGTCGCGCAGGCTTACCTCATGGCCGCCAACGTCGGCGCCTACGGCTTCGCCGGCCTGACCACCGGGGCGGCGCACTTGCTCGAGGCCTTCGGCGACGAGTACCTGCGCGAGCATTTCATGCGCCGCATGTACTCTGGCGAGTGGACCGGCACGATGGCGCTCACCGAGCCGCAGGCTGGCTCGAGCCTCGGCGACATCACCACGCGCGCCACCCTGCACGCCGACGGCCGCTACCGCGTCGCGGGTCACAAGATCTTCATCTCCGGCGGCGATCACGACCTCACCGACAACGTCGTGCACCTGGTGCTCGCGCGACTTGATGGCGCCCCGCCGGGGGTCAAGGGCATCTCGCTGCTCGCCGTGCCGCGCCGGCGCCCGACCGCCGACGGCACCCTCGAGGACAACGATGTCAGCACCGCCGGCATGATCCACAAGATCGGGTGGAAGGGCCTGCCGAGCCTCGTGATCAACTTCGGCGAGCAGGCCGACTGCCACGGTTGGCTGGTCGGCCAGCCGCACCAGGGCCTCGCCTACATGTTCCAGATGATGAACGAGGCGAGGATCATGGTCGGCGTCAACGGCA
>JAYUXQ010000220.1:0-5232 GCA_043752905.1 Nannocystis sp.
GGTGGTCGAGGTGGTCGCGTCGGTGGTGCTGCCGCTCGCGGTCGAGGCGGCGCCGCTGTCCCCGCAGGCGGCGAGCGAGGCGAGGCAGAGGCCGATGAACATTGTTCGCATCGAGGCGGCCGAGGTCGATGCCGGCGGAGACCATCGTACGGGCGACCTCGGCGCTGGTGCCGACGAGGATCGCGGCGGCCCCGAGCAGGCCGAGCGCCCGGGCGGTGCGACACAGATGTTTGGCGGCCTCGCTGTCGACGACGGGCACACCCGAGATGTCGATCAGCACGACGCGCGCGCTACGCTTGCTGACGACGCCGAGCAGGACGGTCGGGATCGCCTGGGCCCGCGCCGCGTCGATCGTGCCGACCAGCGGGAACAGGAGGATGCCGCGGTCCGGCGCTGCTGCGCGATATCGTCAGACCCTGAAGTAGGGGTGGTCCCGCGTTGGAAGAGCGCGCGCGGGGACGGTCTACTGACCCATGCAGCGCCTGTCCGTGTTCACAGCCATTGTTCTACTCGCGGCGTGCGACGCGGCGGTCGACGCCCGGGCCGAGGTGGCGCCGCAGCCGGTAATCGCCGCGGCGAACGTGCAGGCCGCGGCCGCGGGTGATGTGGCAGTGGTGGCGGACGTCGAAGCGTCGGCGGGGGCGAAGGTCGAGATCGCGGCGGACGCCTTCAAGCTGGGCGAGGTGACGGCGTTGGTGCAGGCCGGGAAGATCGAGAGCGCGGCGGATCTCGAGCTGGCGATCAACGACCCCGAGGCCGACATCAATCACGTCGATATCGACGTCGACGGGAAGATCGATCACGTGCAGGTGGTCGAGGTCCGTCAAGACGCCCGTGTCGACTTTCAGCTGCGCGTGATCCCCTCGAGCCGGGCGACGGTCGAGCACTCGGTCGAGCTGGCGACGGCGTCGGTCGCCGCGGTCAAGGCGACCCGCGAGGTGTCGTTTTCCGCGTCGTTCTCGGCCGGGGTCGGCTTCACCGGCGGAGCGTCGGCCCACGCCGAGGTGTACAGCTTCGTCGCGCCGGCTCGCTTCGAGGCGGGCGCCGTGATCGTGACGCAGCCGCTGCTCGCGTGGGCCTTCGTGGTCGAACGGCCGGTCTACGCGAGCGTCTTCGTCGACGCGCGCACCGGCAGGTGGGTCCCGCCAGGGCACCTCAAGCACGGGCTCTGGAAGGCGACCGGCGGCTCGCCCGGGGACAACGGTCATCGCGGTGGCCACGGCAAGTTCAAGGGCGAGGCCGCGTTCCACGGCGGCGGCGAGGGCCGCGGCAAGCACGGCGGGCCCGACAAGCACGGCGGGCCCGACAAGCATGGCGGGCCCGACAAGCACGGCGGGTCGAGCCACGGCGGGTCGAGCCACGGCGGGTCGAGTAAGGGCGGCGGAAAGAGCAGCGCGCCGAAGCACTCGAGTCATTCGTCGAGCAATTCGAGCTCGGGCGGCGGTGGTTCGAAGGGCGGTGGGCCGAAGGGCGGCGGCGGCAAGGGCAAGAAGTAGTCGTCGCGCTCGCGGGGCCGGAGCGGTGTCAGAGGTCGAGCGGGGCGTCGGGGTCGGCGATCCACTTCTCGACGTCGGCGAGGACACTGGCGGCGTCGGGACCGGCGGCGCGCAGGGTAGCTGCAGTGACCTGCATGAGCCGGCGGGCGCGTGGGCGGTCGGTGCGGCTGTTCCACAGGGCGCGGGCCAGGGCCAGCTCGAGCTTGGCCCGCATGTACTCATGGTCGGGGCCGCTGGCGTTGAGCGTCAGGGCTCGCTCGAGCACGGGGACCGCGTCGGCCGGGGCGCCGCGGGCGATGTGGGCGGTGCCGAGGTTGAGGAGGGTGTGGGCGACGCTGCCCGGGCCGGTGCCGGCGGCCTCCTGGAGCGCGAGGAGCTCCTTCAGCTCGGCGACCGCCTCGTCGTGACGCTCGAGGTCGCCGAGCACGTTGGCCTGGTTGCTGCGCAGCGACAGCAGCCGATCGTGGTGCGGCGGCAGGGTCTTCTCGAGCATGGCGCGGACCTCGGCGTTGAGGGCGAGCGCGGCGTCGGGTCGCCTGTCGGCGCGGTAGAGGACGGCGAGGTTCATCTTCACGGAGGCGACGCGCGGGCTCTCGGGGCCGAGGGCCCGCGTGAGGATGACCAGCGCGCGCTGGGTGGCCCGCACGGCGGCCTCCTTGTTCTCGCGAAGATGCTCGATCTTGCCGATGCCGATCAGGGTGTCGCCGACGTCGGGGTGGTCGGGGCCGAGGGCGCGGGTGCGGATCGCCAGGGCCTGCGCGAGGTACTCGGCGGCCTCGGTGTACTTGCCCTGGCGCGTCAGGGCGTCGCCGATCTGCGCGAGCGAGAAGGCGTAGCGCGGGTGGGCCGTGCCGTATACGCGGGCGCGGATCTCGAGGCCGTGGCGGTAGACGACCAGCGCCTCGTCGACGCGCTCCTGCTGGAGCAGCACGCCGGCGCGGTTGTTGAGCAGCGGGACGACGCCGGGGTGGTCGGCGCCGAGGACCTTCTCGGCGAGCGCGAGGCCCTGATCGTACGCAGACAGGGCCTCGGCGTCGCGGCCGAGGGCGTGGCGCGCGAGGCCGAGAACGTTGTAGGCCTGGATCGTCTCGGGGTGCTCCTGTCCCTGAGAACCTTGCCGAAGAGACAGGGCCTCCTCGGCCATCGCCAGGGCCTCGGCCGGGCGCCCGCGGTCGGCGACGATCCGGCCGCGCACCTGCAACAGCGTGGCGGTCGGGGCCGGCGGGGCGCCGGCGCGGAACAGGGCGTCCTCGGCGAAGCGGATCCAGCCCTCGGCGTCGTCGAGGTGGCCGCGGTCGCGATGCGCCGAGACCAGGTCGATCGCGGCGGTCATCATGACCTCGTCGTGACCGACGCGGTTGGCGAGGTGGTAAGCGTCGCCCAGCTGCGTGACGGCCTCGGCCAGCCTGGTCAGCGACAGCGCGGCGCGTCCGCGGGCCAGCGCGGCCTCGGCGTGCAGCGGCGGATAGGGCAGGGCGGCCGCGGCCTGCTGGGCGGCCTCGGCCTCGGCGAGCGCGGGCTTGAAGGCGCCGGCCCGGTCGAGCGCCTCGACGCGGGCGAGCCGGCGACGCGCGGCCTCGACGGCGCTGGCGAGCGCGGGGTCGTCAGGCGGCGGGACGCGGGCCAGCAGGGCGGCCTCGTCGTCGCAGGGGGCGAGCGGGCGCAGGTTTGCGGCGGCCTGGACGGCGCGCTCGACGGTGTCTGGGCGGGCCTCGGTGAGCACCTGGGCGAGGGCGTCGAGCTCGCGCAGACGGGCTTCGAGGCAGGCGTTGCGGCGGCCTTGCAGCGCCAGCGACTGCTCGCCGTGCAGGAGGGCGTCGGCGCAGGCGGCGTTGCGGCGCTCGACCCACGCGGATGCTTGCGTGTCCATGGCGATGGCGACGCGGGCCCAGGTGGTGGCGGCGAAGGGCACGCCGGTGGCGAGCACGGCTCTCTGGGCGGCGTCGCGGCGCGCGGGGTCCCATACGCCGGCGAGCTGGGTCGCGGCGCCGCGGCACACCTCGTTGCGCGCCTCGATCATGTAGATGGATGTGCCGACGCCGGCGGCGAGGATGCCGACGGTGCCGAGCGCGAGGGCGGTCCTTCGCCACACCTTCGAGGGGTCGCGGCCGAGCTCCGCCAACAACGCGTGCATGTCGGGGTGGCGGGCGGCGGGGTCGACTCGCAGGCCACGCATCAGGGCGCGGCGGATCCATCCCGGGGCGTTGCCGGCGGGGTTGGTTTTGCCGGGGCCGGGGGCGGGGGGCGGGAGGACGCCGGCGAGGCTGGCCGCGGCGAGGTCCTGCGCAGCCGGGACCGCGGGGCGCGTCAGGCCGGTGCCGGACCCACGCAAGCTGTCGCCGGCGCGCAGCGATCGGAGGAGGCCGCGCGTGCGCGACAGCTGGAGATCGCCGCGGGTGATCGAGTCGCGCAGCTCGTCGAGGGTGGTGCCGGAGAACGGGCGCACGCGGTAGAGGGCCTCGTACATGGCGACGCAGAAGCTGAACTGATCGGAGCGGGCGTCCGCAGGTCGGCCCTCGAGCTGCTCGGGCGACATGTAGAGCGGCGTGCCGATCAAGGCGCCGGCGAGGGTGCGACCGAGGTCGCGCACGGCGTCCTCGACGGGCGCCGGCTCGCCCTCGACGGGGCGGGCGAGGCTGAAGTCGAGGACGCGGACGCGGCCGTCGTCGCCGACGAGGATGTTGTCGGGCTTGACGTCGCGGTGGACGACGCCGGCCGCGTGCGCGGCGGCCAGGCCGGCGGCGGCTTGCTGGAACACGCCGAGGACGTCACGCCAGCGCCGCGGCTTGGCGGCCAGCCACTCGCCGAGGGTGTGGCCGCGGACCAGCTCCATGGCGATGTAGACGGCCTCGCCGACGGAGCCGACCTCGTAGACCTGGACGACGTTGGGGTGCGAGACGCGGGCGAGGGCCTGGGCCTCGCGCAGCAGGCGGGTCTCGCCGATCGAGGCCCGTTCGCTGCGCAGGCCGGGGAGGACGAGCTTGATCGCCAGCTTGCGCTCGAGCTCCTCGTCGTAGGCGGCGTAGACGACGCCCATGCCGCCCTCGCCGAGCTTGCGCAGGACGACGAAGCGTCCGATCCGCGCGGGTTGGTCCAAGGTCCCGGCAATATGGCCCGCGTGGGCGTCGGGTTTCAAGGGCGCACAGCCGCGCGAGGCGGATCGGCGTAGACTGTCGCGGTCCCGATGACGACGCTACCGCTGCTCGCGTGCGTGGATGTCGACTACCGCGGCGGCGGGGCGGTCGCGGCCATGATCCTGTTCCTCGACTGGAGCACCCCGCACGCGCTCGCGGAGCACGTGGTCGCGGTGGACCACGTCGCACCGTACCGGCCGGGGGCGTTCTATGAGCGCGAGCTGCCGTGCATCATGGCGGTGCTGGCCCGCAGCACCTGGCCGATCGCGACGGTCGTCGTCGATGGTCACGTGTGGCTGGGTCCCGATGAACCCGGCCTCGGCGCGCATCTGTACATGGCGCTGGGAGGCCACGTCCCGGTCGTCGGTGTGGCCAAGAGCCCCTACCGCGGTGCGCCCGCGGCCGCGCTGCTGCGCGGCGACAGCCAGCGTCCGTTGTATGTCACGGCCGCCGGTGTCGACCCGGAGATCGCAGCCGACAACATTCGCCGCATGCACGGGCCGCATCGCCTGCCGACGCTGCTCAAGGCGGTCGACAGCCTGTGTCGTCGCGCGTGAGCGCGGGCGATCAGCGGCCGCGCTTGCCGTCGTGCTTGCGCCACA
>JAYUXQ010000221.1:0-2051 GCA_043752905.1 Nannocystis sp.
GGGGCGGTCGCGGCACCCACGTCGCCGCCCGCGGTGCCGTCCCTGTCGCCCCCGGAGGTCGTCGAGGCCCCACTGGCGAGTGACACGCAGGCGCAGGCCAGGGCGCGGGCACCTTCGCGTGCGCGCCCGCGTGAGCGGGACCTCGAGCCGATGACCGTCACGCCCTTTGAGCGCAACAAGCTGTTCGCGGCCCACCGTGACGCGATCGCGTCCCGTTGCAAGCGACCGCGCGGCCTCGAGAACGCGCTGCTGGTCCTGCAGATCACGATCGAGGCGGCGCAGTTCGCCCGGGTCGAGCTGACCAGCGGCCCGGACCGCGACCGCCGTGACGCGACGCGTTGCATCCAAAAGTACCTGCGTGCGCAGGTCCAGGTGCCAAAGTCCCTGTCGGGTCGTGCGACCTTCGCGTACGCGTTCTGAGGCGGAGTTGCGCGGGCCGGGACGGGGTATGCTTCGGCGCATGCGTCGGCTCGCGGTGCTCGCCTGTCTCGGCCTCGCCTGCACGCTGCGGGGGGACGGCGAGCGTGTGGTCGAGGTGCGCGAGCTGCCGGCGTTCTCGGTGATCGAGGTGTTCGACGGGTTCGTGACGACGGTGCTCGTCGACGCCGCGCTGGACGGGGCGGACCCGGTGGCGCTGTCGGTCAGCGCCGATGCCAACGCGATGCGGCGGATCTTCACCGAGCTGCATGGTGAGGGGACGCTGTCGGTCGCGGTCGATCCAAATCGTCTGACGAGGTTGAGCCTGACGCCGGAGATCGAGGTCTCCGTGCCGGCGCTGCGGCGAGCTTATGCCGCCGACACGACGGTGCTCGAGGTGATCGGCGCGCAGGGGGTGCTCTCGCTCGAGGCGCTCGGGTCGGCGACCCTGGACGTCGCGGGCACGGGCGCCACGGTCATGGCGACGGTCCGCGAGGACGCGACGCTGATCCTCGCGGGCGACGGACCCACGTTGACGCTCGAGGTGTACGACGCGGCCACGGTCGACGCGCGGGGGTTTCATGCCGCCGAGGTGGTCGTGTATGCGCGCGGGGTCGGCGAGGTCCGCGTGTGCGCGAGCGAACGGCTGACGATCCGCGGCGTCGGGGCCGAGTTCGTGACGCGCGCCTGCCGTTGAGTCGGCGCTTTGAAAGTTATGCCGTGTCGGGCTCACGGACCGTAGGCGGCGAGGTACTCGCGGACGTGCAGCTTCCTCGCGGTGTTGTCGCTGCTCATATAGCGGATCTTGCCGTACACGGGGCGCTCGGGGCCCCAGGCGCGGTCGTGGCGGCCGAGCACCCAGGCGATGCCGGTGTGTGAGTTGGGGTCGCGGCCGTCGAGGGCGTACTTGTTGTTGAGATGCACGAGGACGTCGAGCGCGACGCGGGGGCTGGCGCTCCACTCGAGGATCTTCTTGCCCCACAACATGCGTAGATAATTGTGGATCGTGCCCTCGCGGACGAGCTGGCGCTGGGCGGCGTTCCACAGCGGGTCGTGGGTCGCGGCGGCTTCGAGCTGGGCGGGGGTGTACTGCGGGTCGCGGCGGTCGCCAGCGTGGTCCTCGAGCGTGCGCTGGGCCCACGGCGGCAGGGACTCGTAGCTGGCGAAGTCGGGGCGGTGCGCGGCGTTGTTGAAGCCGAGCTCGCGCCAGGTGAGGAGCTGGTCGAGGAAGCCCTCCGCCGCGGGCGAGACGCCCCACCAGCCCTCGCGGCCGCCGCGGGCGCCCTCGGCGAGGGCCTCGGGGGTCCAACCCTCGCGCTTGAGGATGTCGGCGAGGACCTCGTGCGCGCCGATGTGGCCGAAGTGCAGGTAAGGCGAGAGGCCGCTGGTGCTGGCGGCCGCCGGGTCGTTGCGCTCGCCGTAGCGGGCGAGGTTGGCGTCGAGGAAGCGGCGAAGCACGCGGCCGGCGGCCTTGCTCCCGCCCTCACCGAACGGGGCGACGGCGTGGTCGATCGGGAGGCGGGCGAGCGCGGCGGGATCGCAGGCGAGGAGGTCGGGGCTCGCGGCGGGCCAGCGGGTGAGGATGTCCCTGGGGACAGGTATTGTGGAGAGGCCGAGGCGGGCGAGCGGGTCGG
>JAYUXQ010000222.1:0-12697 GCA_043752905.1 Nannocystis sp.
CTCGCCGTCGCCCTCGCCGTCGATCGCCTCCTGTCGGCGGCTGCCCGCGAGTACAGGTCCTTTTGGACAGGTGACGGCGCCACTCCCACGGACCCGCTGTTGATCACGGCGCGCGGCCAGACCGACCTCGCCACGCCCTTGCTCGCGGCGCTGGAGACCCGCCCTGATCTCGTCGTCGTCGTCTCCGATGGCTTCGACAACGACCCGCCGGGCGGCGCCGGCGAGGTCTGTCGGGTCTTCCGCGCCCGCCTCGACCCGGAGCGCCGGACCTCGATCGTGCACGTCAACCCCGTGTTCGACGCCCCGCACCTCGGCCCGCGCCCGCTCGACCGCTCCGTCCCCACCGTGGGTCTGCGCGACGCCGAGGACCTTGCGACCGTCCTCGCCTTCGCCCGCTTCGCCGACGGCGGCCTCGGGATCGCCGAGCTCGAGGACTACCTGGCCGTCCGCGCCGCCGAGCTGGTCCGCCGGCACACCCCTGCGGGATCCCCACCATGAGCCTGGACGAGACCACCGCGGGCATCGACCTCACCGGCCTCACGCCCGCGCCCGCGCCCGCACAGCAGTGGGGCGCGATCCGCATGATCCCGCTGCTGCGCACCGGCAGCCCCGGCGACCTGAGGTTGCAGCCGCGCAAGGTCGACGCCGCGGCGGTCAAGCTCAACGACGGCACCGCCGACCCCCTCGCCAGCGCGTTCGTCGTCCCGCACCCCGACGACTACCGCCAGCTGCACCGCAGCCTGCTCGGCGACTTCTACGGCGAGCTGCTCTTCCAGTACGGCCTGCTCTACCGCGAGGTCCAGAGCTTCGATCTCGAGCTCGACGCCGCGACCATCACCTCGCTGACCGACCTGCGCACCGCCGTCGAGGCTGGCCGGCGCCTGTGGCACGAGCACAGCGCCCTGATGTCGCGCGGTCTCCTGGAGCGCACGACCCGCTGGCAGACCGTGTACCGCGCCGGCCCGTTTCACCTGCGTCGCTTCATCCGCTGCGCCGGGGCGCTCGGGGACACCGTCCACGGCCTGCTCGTCCGTCTGCGCAACGCCGGCTTCGGCTACCTGCTGAGGCCGCACATCGTGCGCGGCCTGTGATGCTCACAGCGAGTCCTTGAACTCGCGCGCGGGCTTGAAGCGCACCGTCGTCGCCGCCGCGATCTCGATCGGCGCGCCGGTCTTCGGGTGCAGGCCGGGCCGCGCCGGCTGCTCCTTGATCGTGAAGGTACCAAAGCCGGGGTGGCTGTAGCGGCCCTCGCTACGCAGCGCCTCCACGATCCCGGCGAACGCCGCGTCGAGCACCCGCCCGATCTGCGGCGCCGGCAACTTCGCCTCCGCCGGCCCCTCCCCCGCGTCCAGCTTGCGCTGCACGTACTCGATCAGCTCCCGTCGCGTCATGGCGGGTACCCTAACATATGTGCAGTGGTCCGCGATCCCCGGACCCGTCCACTGCCAAAGCTGTATCGCAGAACACGGCGAATACAGCAGGTGATCGATCGGATGCGCGATTCGTTAGCCAAACCGCCGCGCCGAAAAAAAAGATGCAGCTGCAATGAAGGCGCGGACCCGCTCACTGCATGTATGCCCAGCTTGCGCCAGACCCGGACCACGGTACAGTGCCGTTGCTCCAGAGGCCGCAAGCCGTGACCTGAACACCAATTCAGTCCCTCAAGGAACGAGACGACATGTTGAGCACCACAAAATTCACGCTGGGCTTCGCCCTCAGCCTCCTCGCCGGAACCGCCACCCTGTCCCAGCCCACCGAGCCCAACGCCGGGTGGTTCGGTCAATGTCTACGCTGCGAATGGGACCCGTGGGGCGGGCCGGCCTACTGCGCCGTCGCCAGCGGCACCGGCTGGTGGGGCTGCCTCGCGGTTGGTTACAAGTGCACGCAGGGCGGGAACCCCTGCGGAAAGAAGCCTGGCGACGGAGGCATCGCCGTCGCCACGCAAGCCCCGCCCTCGGACCTCGCCGGCGGCTGATCTCCAAACTTTTCCGGAGTCTGCCATGCACGCCAAACAATTCTTCACCGTGGCCGCCGGCGTATCCGCCGTATGCGCCCTGCTCTCGCTCGCGGTGTCGGGGGCGCTGCCTGGCGTCGGCCGCGGAAAAGTCGGCAAGCCCGCCGCCGCGCCGACCTATGCCTCCTATCTTCAGGTCGTCGGCGTGAAGCCGATGGACCTCGACAGCGCCAGGGCCGGGGCCCGCCGCGACGGCGACGCGTGGGTGCTCGGCGACCTCGACCTCGAGCAGGCGCGCACCCTCGCCGACGACTCCCGGGACCTCGACGTGCTCGCGCGTCAGGACGAGAAGTGGATCCCCACGCAGACATGGAAGCTGCGCCACGGCGGCGCCTCGCCGTTCGCCGTCGCCAAGGAGCACTGCTCGATGCAGCACCTGCATCGCATGGAGACCGTCTGTCAAAACAACCTCGACGTCGTCGTCGAGCGCACCAGCGACAGCGAGGGCCGCGTCGTCTATGCCCGCCCGCGCTACGAGGACGCGATGGACGACGAGTGCCGTGCCTACGCCGACTGCGTCGCGCGCAACGCCTGGCTCGGCCGCGAGAGCCCATTGCCCGCCGGCTCGGAGGAGCTCCACGGCTTCAAGGCTGGCGACATCCACATCCCCGTGCAGGGTAGCAAGACCGCGCTTCAGGCCGGGTTTCAGGAGTCGATCGACGTGTGCAAGCGCAACCTCCTCGCGCTCAGTCGGCTCGACCAGAGCGATCCGATCATCCTTCAGAACATCGTCCTCAACGAGGACCTGCTCGAGCAGCTCGAATGGCTGATGCATCTGTGACCTGGGCGAAGCTTCGTCGCCAGCGCGCCCTGCTGCTCGGGCTCGTGTTCGGGACCCTCGCGGCCGTGCTGGTCGCACGGGCCCTCGACCCCACGCACTGGTTCCGCGGCGACCTCGGCCGCGTCGACCTCGGCCGCGTCTACGTCACCGGCACCTGCTCATACAGCCGCGTCGCCGTCGACATGCTCGCCGCCGATCCCGGCGCGCCGTGGGTCGCCCTCCCGCTCGACGTGAAGACCCCCGAGTTCGACGCCCCCGTCTGTCACGCCGCGCTCACGCGCATGCAGGCCGCGGGCGCGTGGTGGCTCGCCGTCATCCCCGAGTCGGAGGCCTGTCGCCGCCTGCAACAGTGGGCCGGCGAGCGCTACGCGAAAGAGACCCCCGCGCAGGGCTTCCCGGCGTGGGTCGGTGACGACGGCTCGTTTCGCGGCTTCGGCGTGGACCCGGGGCAGATCGCCGCGCTGGGCCTGACCCCGACGCCGAAGATCGTCGCCTTCTGGATCGAGGGCGGCTACGACCGCGCGCTCGTCGAGAGCCTCGGCTTCACCGTCCCCGAGGGCGTCGAGCAGGGCCTGCCGATCCGCAGCCCGCAGGCGATCCCCGAGCCGCACGCACGCTGAGCGCTCGCCCCGACCACCCGCTACCACAGGTTGCCATCGTGATAGAGCGGGAGCGTCGGCTCCTGCTCGGGTGGCGACGAGCACGGTTCAGGCGCCGCCTCGACGCCACGCGTGGCGGCTCGCCGTGGAGCCGCGACCGCCGGGCCCTCGTTGCTCGCGCCCCGGGGCCACCAGTCCGCAAAGAAGTCTCGCTGTCGCAGCACGATGGATCGCATGGCCCCAGGCTGACCGGCGCGCGTCACCGATCCGACACGCCCGTGCCAAACTTCGTCGACGTCCGTGTGTCAGCAGGATGAACCTCGGCGCTCGCGGGCCGCGCGGCCCCACGCGAAGGCGTGACCGAATCGTTGCATCCGCACGGCCGCGCGTTGACATCGCCTCCGCGCCCTTCATTTAGCTTGCGCGCATGCAACCGCTTCATCCCCGCATTCTCCTTCCGGGTCTCTGGTTCGGCCTCCTCGTCGCGCCTGCCTGTGGCGACGACGCGACTGCCGGCAGCACGAGCGGCTCCGGGATCGACGGCGAGCCCGGTCACGACGGCGCGCCCGGTCACGACGGCGAGCCGGGCCAGGGCGGCGCCAACGGCCAGGACGGCGCTCCGGGCCAGGACGGTCACGATGGCCAGCCGGGCAACGACGGCAACGACGGCAACGACGGCAACGACGGTCAGGACCTGAGCAGGTCGCCGCGGTCCGCGGTCGTCGGTGTGACTCTGGTCGACGACCTCGGCACCGGGGCTGCCGACATCCCCGAGCTGGTCAAGCTCCTCGTGAACAAGCACGTCGAGGCCGATCCTCTCCCGGGCTTGCAGTTCCCGCTCGCGGCCGCGTCCACCGACGGCCTGCGGGCGATCGCCGGCCTGCGTCACGCCGTCCTGATCCGATGGCTCGACCCGCTCACCCACGATGACGGCGCCGCCGCCCCGCGCTTCGGCGCGAACAACGACTACATCGCCTACTTCGGGGACGGCTGGAACACGGCCCCGGGCGACGCACCCCAGTGGCACGGAAGCGGCAGCGCGGCGTGGCTTTGGGTCAACCACGAGTATGTCTCGGGTGACACGCCGACCGGCACGACGGCGCCGACCAGTCAGCATCGGATCCTCGCCGACTTCCTGCGTCGCCTCGGCGTGCTCGGCAACGACGTCACCAGCGACGTATGGGAGGACGCCGCGCTCGGCACCTACGTCGCCGCGCACAAGCAGCAGGTCGGCGGGAGCTGGCTGCACGCCGTCCAGGACCCGGCGAGCGGCGAGTGGGCGCTCGACCGCGCCGCGCCTGCGGTCCGCTACGACGCCAGCAGCGCGACCCTGACCACGATCACCGGGATGACCTTCGCCACGCCCGACACCGATGACAAGGGCGTGCCGCTGCCGGCCAACGACCTCGCCGCCGGGATCATGGGCGACTGCTCGGGCGGCCAGACCCCCTGGGGAACGATCCTCAGCGCCGAGGAGAACGTGCAGGACTACTATGGTGATCTCGAGGAGTGTTGGAGCGGCCAGCAGTTCGTCGCCGCCGCCGGCTGTGATCCGGGCATGACGATCGGACTCGACGCCACGCCGACCGACGACGGCGCCTTCGGCATCGCCCCCGACGCCAGCACGCGGCACGCCCGGGACCGCTACGGCTATCTCGTCGAGATGGACCCCGGCCAGCCGCCGGGCGAGTACTACGGCAAGACCAGCCCCGGCGTCGGCCACCAGAAGCTCGGCAGCGTCGGCCGGGCCCACTGGGAGAACGCCACCTTCGCCGTCGACGCCGACTGGAAGCTGCTGCCTGGCCAGCCGATCGTGCTGTACAGCGCGGACGACCGGCGCGGCGGCAGGATCTACAAGTGGGTGTCGAAGCAGCCTTACAAGCCGACCATGACGCGGGCCCAGACGCGCGCCCTGCTCACCGACGGCTCGCTCTACGTCGCCCACTTCGCGGGCCTCGACAACACGACCGGCACCACCCTCGTCGGCGGTAAGCAGGCCACCGAGCAGGCCCCCGGCAAGGGCCGGTGGATCCGCCTCTCGCTCGCCAACGACCTCGACCTCGCGCCCAACGCCGGCACCGCCGCCGGGCCGGCGAAGACCACCGTCGGGGCTGCCCTGAAGGACATGTCCTGGAACGCGATCGGCGGCTTCGCCGACGACGACGGGCTGCGCAAGGCCCTGTTCACCGCCAGCAACAAGCTCGGCGTCATGGAGCTCAACCGCCCCGAGGACCTCGAGTGGAACCCCAAGGACCTGAGCGGCACCCCGCGCCTCTACGTCGCCTTCACCAAGCACGGCGGACAGACCGCGCTCGACCAGGACGGCGTGCTCTACCCGGCGGACCAGTGGGCCATGAACTCGCCCAAGCGCGACGACACGCTCGGCACGATCTTCGCCCTCGAGGAGGCGGCCCCGGGCGCGCCCGCCACCTCCACGAGCTTCACCTTCTTCAAGGTGTTCCAGGGCACCAAGGGCGCCGGTGTGTTCGACGCGGCCAACCCCGACAACCTCGTCATCGATCGCGAGGGCGGCGTGTGGTTCGGCACCGACGGCAACTTCGGCGTCAACGGCCACGCCGATGGGCTCTACTACCTCGACCTCGACCCCGCGCATCGGGCGGGCGAGCCCGGCGTGATCGTGCCCGGCTGGGGCGTCCCGTTTCGCGTGGTCGCCGGCCCCAGCGACAGCGAGGCGACCGGTCCGGCCTTTGGCAGCGATCTTCGCACGCTGTTCTTCTCGGTCCAGCACCCCGGCGAGGACAAGTACTCGCAATGGCCCGGCACCCCGTGAAGGACCGCATGCATCGCCGACTGCAACTCCTCGGGGTCGCCGTGTGCGTGCTCGCCCCGCTCGCCGCGCAGGCGCTGTCGGGGGCCGCACCCGCGCCCATGCCCTCGCCCACGCCCACACTGGAGCCCGACCCACTGGCGTACGCGCGTGCGCGTCGCGGCCAGGTCGACAACCTCGAGGCCGCGATCCCGCCGCCCTGCTACACCGCCACCGGGCAGCACAGCAACCCGTGCTGGACCTGTCACACCGACTCGCAGGCGCCCAACGGCATGGCCGACTGGCGCCTGCAGCAAGCCTACGCCTTCTCGGAGTTCGGCCGCGAGAATCGCTGGCACAACCTCTTTGTCGATCGCCGCCCCGCGATCGCGGCCGTGCGCGACGAGGACATCCTCGCGTACATCCGCGTCGACAACTACGCGCCGCTGCGCGCCGCCCTCGCCGAGCGCACCGACTACCACGGATACCGCCCCGACCTCGATCTCGACCTCGGCTTCGACGCGCACGGCCTCGCGCGCGACGGCAGCGGCTGGCGAGCCTACCGCTACAAGCCGTTCCCGGGCGCCTTCTGGCCGACCAACGGGAGCGCTGGCGACGCCTTCATCCGCTTGCCGGCCGCCTACCGGCCCGATCCGCTGACCTATCGCGCCAACCTGGCGATCCTCGAGGCCAACCTCGCTGGCGATCCGCGGGTCACCGACGCCGCGCTCGTCCACCCGATCGAGCCGCTCGACGAGCGCGTCCTCGGCGTCGACCTCGACCGCGACGGCCACCTGTCCCTCGGGACAGGTACACTGCGCGGCCTCCCGGCCCGTTACCTCGGTGTCGACGAGCCGGTGCGCCGCGGCCTCTACCCGGAGGGCACCGAGCTCCTGCACAGCGTCCGCTACCTCGACCCCGACCGCCCCGGGCTCCTGGCCGCGCGCATGAAGGAGCTGCGCTACATGAAGAAGGTCCAGGCGCTCGACCGCTGGGCCATGCAGGCCGCCTACGCCCAGGAGCAGGACAACCGCGACGAGGGCCGGTTGCCGCGCCCGCGCGGCTCGGCCGAGCTGGGCCTTCGCGGCGACCTCGGCTGGCAGTTGCAGGGCTTCATCGAGGACGTCGAGGGCCGACTGCGCCTGCAAACCGACGAGGAGCACCGCTTTTGCCTCGGTTGTCATGATGGCATCGGCGTCACCGTCGACCAGAGCTTTAGCTTCCCCCGCAAGCTGCCCGGCCTCGAGGGCTGGCGTCCGCAGGACCTGCGCGGCATGTCCGACGCGCCCCAGGTCGGTCACGTCGACGGCGAGATCCTGACCTACTTTCGTCGCGTCGGGGCCGGCGACGAGCTGCGCCAGAACAGCGAGCTGCTGGATCGTTACTTCCCGGGCGGCCGCCTCGACGAGGTCGCGGTGCGTGCGGCGCGGGACCTCGCCGAGCTGCTCACGCCCTCGCGCCCCCGCGCCCTCGCGCTCGCCAAGGCCTACCGCGCGGTGGTCCGTGAGCAGTCCTTCACCCGCGGTCGGGACGCCATCTTGCGGCCCGCCGAGCACGTCCACCGCCGGATCGACCCCGAGAGCACCCCCACCGCCGGGGCCGCCCACCTGGACGGCCGCCTTCAGCTGGCCTGGCCGCCTTGAGACCTGTCCTTCGGGTCAGGTCTCGCGCGCGCCTTGCAGCGCCACGAAGCTGTACGAGAAGCCGACCATCGCCACGATCGCCGACAGCCGCGAGCCGCCCGCGATCGCGTAGGCGCCATGCATCAGCGCGCACACGGCGAACAGCCCCATGCGCGGGCCAGGCGCCAGCCAGGCGATCAGGCGAGCGGCGGCCACGCCGACCGCGATCACCCACAGCAGCGTCGCCCACACCCGCAGCGGCACCCCTGGCCATGCGCCGACCGGCAGCGCCGCCAGGACAGCGTCGACCACGCTGTGAGCGTCGAGCAAGTCGAGGACCGGCAGGCACACACAGGCGATCCCGAACCACCGGGCTCCGCGCCGCAGGGCCTCCTCCTCCCAGCGCCGCGACACGGCTTCCATCGGACGCTCTCCCGGTCTGTCATGGAGATCGACCACCGCGGCCCACCATAGCAGGCCTGTGCCATGGCGGCCGCCGTGGCGTCCCGCCCCCGAGCGCGCGCGTGCGAACCTGCCCGTGCGGCGCTGGTCTGCCCCGGATCACGCAGGGACTCGCCCTGGAAGCCCGGGCGGGTATCATGAGGCGCAATGCGCGACGACGACGACGACGACGGCCTCGCGGCCGCTCCGCGACCGGCCTACGCCAGCCGGGCCACGCGGGTGATCAGCACGCAACCTGCCCAAAAGGCCAGCTTCGCCGCGACCTTCAAGGCGATCTTCCACGAGCTGCGACCGGTGTTCGAGGCGTTCAACCGCGACGGTCTGCTGTGCGTCGCGGCCCGCGAGGGCGGCACGATCGCCTCGTACGTGCACCTGCCGATCCTCAGCGAGGAGGGCGCCTTCGGCGTCATCGGCCGCCACGAGTGTTGCGCGCTGACGCTGCTGGACGAGGAGATCTCACTGCGACACGCGCTGGTCCGCGTGACCCGCAGCGGCAGCGACGAGGTCCGCGTGCGCCTCATCGACCTCGGCTCCTCGAACACCTTTCACACCGAGGACAACGCGGCCTGCAAGTCGGTGATGGCCGAGGGTCCGATGTTCATCAACCTGCTCGGCTACCAGCTGTTCCTGCTGCCGACCGGGACCTTGAACCCGAGCGCCTGGACCGAGAACGCCGAAGACACCTGGTCCTCGTTCCCCGAGCGCGTCTACTTCGATCATCGCATGCCCGAGCGCATGGTCGGCCGCAACGCCCCGCAGGCCGCCCAGCCGCGTAACCGTCGCCACACCTACATGACCCTGTTGCCCGCGGCCCAGCACCTGCGGGCTCGCCCTGGTGCCGGTGGCGACGCGCTCGGCACGATCCTGCTCTCGGCCGAGAGCACCCAGATCGCCCACCGCGTCTCGCACGAGGACCTCGAGCGCGGCGTGTTGATCGGCCGCTACGAGCGCTGCCAGCTCGCCGGCGCGACCGGCAGCCTCTCGCGCGTGCACCTGGTCCTGCTGCTCGACGGCGGCGACGTCTGGGCCGTCGACACCGCCAGCCTCAACGGCACGATCGTCGAGGGTCAGCGGATCTCCGCGATCCAGCTCGACCGCGAGATCGAGCTTCGGCTACCTTCCGGCATGGGCATGCGCTGGGTCCCCGAGCACATCCCACCGACCTGAGCGGAGCCCGACTTGACCTCATCGACTTCATCGACTTCATCGACTTCATCGACGACATCGACCTCATCGACGACATCAGGCGCCGACGACCTCGAATTCGACGTCATCGTCCTCGGCAGCGGCCCCGGCGGTGAGGGTGCCGCGATGCGGGCGAGCAAGGCCGGCAAGCGCGTCGCCGTCGTCGAGAAGTACCGCGACGTCGGGGGCGGCTGCGTGCACTGGGCGACGATCCCCAGCAAGGCGCTGCGCCAGGCCGTGCGCTCGCTGCAGGAGTTTCGCCACAACCCGCTGTTCACCGACTGCCTCGAGGGCCGCGAGTTCACCTTCCCGATGCTGCTCAAGAGCGCGTCCTCGGTGATCGACGGTCAGGTCGACATCCGCCGCGGCTTCTACGACCGCAACCATGTCCGCGTCTTCCACGGCCCGGCGCGCTTTATCGATCCTCGCACCGTCGAGGTCGAGGCCCATGGCGGCGCGCGCCCGCGGCTGCGCGCCGCGGAGCGCGGGGGCTTCATCATCGCCACCGGCTCGCGCCCGTACCGTCCGCCGGACGTCGACTTCTCGCACCCGCGCATCTTCGACAGCGACACGATCCTCGGCCTCGATCACACGCCCAGCAACGTCACGATCTACGGCGCTGGCGTGGTCGGCTGCGAGTACGCGAGCATTTTTCGCGGCCTCGAGGTCAAGGTCAACCTCGTCAACAACCGCGACAAGCTGCTCGCCTTCCTCGACGACGAGATCATCGACGCGCTGAGCTACCACCTGCGCGACCAGGGCGTGCTCATCCGCCACAACGAGACCTACGACCGCATCGAGCCGCAATCCGACGGCGTCGTCATTCACCTCAAGTCCGGCAAGAAGATCAAGTCGGACGTGCTCCTGTGGGCCAACGGGCGCACCGGCAACACCTCCGACCTCGGCCTCGAGCAGCTCGGCATCCAGGCCAACGGACGCGGCCAGATCGAGATCGACGAGTTCTATCGCACCCGCGAGCAACCCCACGTCTACGCTGTCGGCGATGTCGTCGGCTATCCCAGCCTCGCCTCGGCCGCCTACGACCAGGGCCGCTTCGCCGCGCAGCACCTGATCGCCGGCGAGTGCGACGAGCGGCTGATCAAGGACATCCCGACCGGCATCTACACCAACCCCGAGGTCAGCTCGGTCGGTCGCACCGAACGCGAGCTGACGCAGGAGGGCGTCCCCTACGAGGTCGGCCATGCGCTGTTTCGCAGCCTCGCGCGCGCGCAGATCACCGGCTACCGCGTCGGCATGCTCAAGCTGCTGTTCCACCGCGAGACCCTGCAGATCCTCGGGATCCACTGCTTCGGTGATCAGGCCGCAGAGATCGTTCACATCGGCCAGGCGATCATGACCCAGCAGGGCGAGGCCAACAGCCTGCGCTACTTCATCAACACCACCTTCAACTATCCGACCATGGCCGAGGCCTACCGCGTCGCCGCCCTCAACGGCCTCAATCGCCTGTTTTGAGGGTCTCGCGGATGCTCCCCGGCGATCCGGCGTCCGCGGGGCGTCCGCGGCGCGCCGCCGCCACGAACCCGTGCCGGACCTGGCCCTTGGGACACGGGCATCCCCCGTGGCGCCCGGCCCCCAGGGGCCCGCGACAGGCGTCGCGGACCCAACGGGCCCGGGATCTCGAGGTGCCGTGCCGCAATCGCGCGAGATTTCGCGCGAGCGCTTTCCAGGGCGGGGTCTGTTATCCTCGCCGAGCCGTCGAGGACCAGGGGCCCATGTCTGAGCAACGCGACTACGCCGTACGCACCGCGATCCATGCGTTCTACTCTCACAGCCAGCTCTTGATCGTCGCGGAGGGCGAGCTACCCTCGCCCGAGTTCGAGATCGACATCTCGCAGCTCGTCACCGAGGAGAGCGGCATCCCGACCTTCCAGCTGACGCGCCGCCCACGGCCCGGCACAGAGAACGCTCCACTAGCGAAGACCCCGTTTCGCTACGGCGAGATCTTCAGCATCGGACGTCCGCCGGAGAACGTGCTCGTGCGCCACGCCTCGGGCTTCGACGAGGTCAACGTCGAGTTCACGCGCCAGGACCTGGTCGACATCGTGCTCAGCCTCTCCGCGGGCGACGTCGAGGTCAGTCTCCCCGACGCCGCCCACGAGGACGACCACAGCCCCCTCCCCCCCCCACCTCCGCACGCCCCTCCGCTCGACGGCAGCGGCCACGCGCACAGCCACCGCGAGCGCGACCCGCACGCCGGCACCCCCGACGCACCCGTGATGTCGCGGCCCCTGACCGGCAGTGAGAAGGCGGGCATCCTCTCGGACATCGCCGTCCGCTACCGCGAGTCGATCGGGTACTCGAACAAGCTCTCGTTCGACGAGGCCTTCGCCGACGCCGTCAAGAAGCTCCCGCCCGCGTCCGTGAAATTCCCCGACATGCTAGAGACCATCGAGGTCGTGCAGGTGGGCGCGAGCTTTGGCGGCATCGCAGGCTTTCATCGCCTCGAAGTCCGGATCCGCGCATACCCTGATTGATCGCAGTCGTTGATCTGCCGCCGGTGCCTGTGATATGAGGGCGTCGTGCGTCGTGGGTTCACACCCGGAGGACAGGTCTAGCTCGCTGCTCTGCAGCAGGGCGGCGTTGCGCCGCCCGAGCCTTTTGTCAGCCATTCATCACAAGGAAGGCTATTCCAGAACTCGCTGATCGTCCGGGCCCCGTACGCCTGGCGACGGGCTGGAACAACCTCGCCGATCGCGGTTCCGTGCGCCAGGCGTACGGGGCCCGGACGGCGAGTTCAGTGAGCCTTCCATGTCCCAGGTCTTGAGGTAGACACTCCGTTCCACGCGCATGGCCGACGAGCTCCCGGGCTCGCCGGCCTTTGCTTTTGCGCCGCGCCTTGATATCGTCACACCGTGCTTCGGATCGCGGGAGGGCAGGTCTAGCTCGGTGCTCTGCACCGGGGCGGCGTTGCGCCGCCCGAGCTCTTTGCATGCCATTTCATCACAAGGAAGGCTGTTCCAGAAGTCGCTGATCGCCATACTACGTGGCGCCGCGCGACGGGCTGGAACAACCTCAACGCAATGAGGTTCCGTGCGCGCGGCGCCACGTAGTATGGCGGCGACGTTCAGTGAGCCTTCCATGTCCCAGGTCTTGAGGTAGACCCTCCTCGCAGTCCAGGACACCTTTCAGGCCGACCCCTTTTGAAAAGAAAAAGGGGCCGGCCTGTTCGTTTCATGGCGGCCCGGGGCCGCGCCTTGACTTCGCAGCCTGCAAACGTCATGGCTAGCTCATGGGCCACGCCCACGC
>JAYUXQ010000223.1:0-2050 GCA_043752905.1 Nannocystis sp.
GCGCCCACCCACCCCGTGACGGCTGCCCGCGAGGCCCCGACCACCCGCGAGACCACCCCACACGAGACTCCGAGCATTGCCCACACTTCGGAGGTCACGCCGATGATCGCCGAACGGCCGCTCGAGCAGGGCGCCGCCGACCTGGCCGAACGGTCAGGTATCCTCGGCTTGCCCGACTTCCTGCGCGCGATCGAGGAGGCCAAGGTCGCCGCGAACGAGTCGATGGCCCGCTACGCGCCGAACGCCGGTGACACCGCCGCCTGGGTCGCCGCCGCCGCCACCGACCCGATGCGCCAATTGACCGCGGGCCTCGGCCTCGCCGACACCACCCGCGGCGGCGGAGGAGGCCAGGCCAGCGGCGTCGTCGACCTCGACTTTCGCTGGCTGTTCGGCAAGACCGGCAAGCCCGGCAAGCTCCGCTACGGCGGCGGCAAGCGGGCCGCGCAGGAGAAGTTCGCCGAGCGCGACCCGTCCTCGCAGCCCGGGCACCGCCAGAGCGTCGTGTGGACCGCCAGCGTCGGCCGCGACCTGATCCGCGGCGTCGTCAACCGCAACAAGCCCGCGGTGCGCCAGTGCTTCCGCGAGGGCATGATCAGGAATCCCGCCCTCAGCGGCGAGGTCGAGGTCGCCTTCACGATCGAGGGCGACGGCACCGTCGCCTACCCCAGCATCGTGCACAGCACCGTCGCCGACCGCGAGGTCGAGGGCTGCATCACCGCGACGATCAAGGCCTGGAAGTTCCCGGTCTTCGTCGCCAGCGGCGGCGCCGTCGACGTCCGCTTCCCCTTCACCGTCGGCGCGGCCTGACCCTGCCTAAATACGTCCCCATATTGAAGGAGTAGCGACTCGATCAGCAGCAAGCTGGCGCCGTCATCCCGGGTGTCATCGGCCGGCTCCAGTGATCCTTGTGATGTTGCACCTTGAGCGGAACCGCAGGGGTCAAACGTTCTGTTTTCAGTCCTTCCGTGTCATGGATCGAATAGTTCTTGATCGGCTCGTCCTCCGCGACGTACAGGCGAAGAATACGGTCATGAGCGTCTCCCATGTTCAAGGTCCCTGCTTCCCAGCGCGAGACGGTCTCAGGAGTCACACCCAACTTCTTCGCAAAGTCTCTCGACGACCAACTGAGGACCTTCCTCAGAAATCGAATCTCGAAACTCGCAAGCCGAGCCTTCTGGTGAATCAAGTAATCCGCCAGAACCTTGTGCAGGCCCGCAATATCGGGGATCTCAACTCCGTGACCCTCTGTGCAACCCGGACAAACACGGAGGACAACGCCCTCCAGCCATACGTCGGGGAGACCGCATGCCTTGTAATGGTAGGTCCCCACAGTAAGTGGCGCTAATAGCGCTGTCTACACGACCGCTTTCAGGCGGTCGTCGTGTTAAAGGGGGATCATACTCACAACCTGACAGCGGCGCCAGGGCGACGCCTCATGTGCCACCCGATCGCACGCAGGATAACCCGGCGCGTCGAGGACCTGCGGTGCGGCGTCGAGGGCCTCGGCGCCGGCGACCTCGGCAGCCGCGTGCAGGTCCAGGGCCGCGACGAGGTCGCCGCGCTCGCCGCCCAGTTCAACCGCGCCGCCGATCGCATCGAGGCGCTGGTCGCAGGTCAGCGGCGCATGTTCGCCAGCGCCTCCCATGAGCTGCGCTCGCCGCTCGCCCGCCTGCGCATGGCCGTCGAGCTGCTCGCCGACGCCGCCCCGCAGCAGCACGCGCTCGCCAGCGAGGCCGGCCGTGACATCGAGGAGCTCGACGCCCTCGTCGGCGACCTCCTCCTCAGCAGCCGCCTCGAGGCCCGCCCCGACATCGCCCCGACGCCGGTCGACCTCGCGGCGATCGTCGCCGACGAGGCCACGCGGGCCGGCGCCACCGACCTGTCCTCCGGGACAGCCGAGCTGCGCGGCGACCCGGCCGCGCTGCGCCGGCTGATCCGCAACCTGCTGGAGAACGCGCGCGCGCACGGCCAGCCGCCGATCGAGATCACCGTCGACACGACCGCCACCGGCCTGCGCATCGTCGTCGAGGACCGCGGCCCGGGCGTGCCG
>JAYUXQ010000224.1:0-2048 GCA_043752905.1 Nannocystis sp.
GAGTTCGCCGTAGCTCGCCACGTTTTTCCCGAGCACGTGATCGATGTGGCTCTCCAGCACGAGGGCGAGCTCGGCCTCGTCCTCGTCGGGCCAGTTCGCGCCCGCGTCGAGTTCGGAGGGCTGCAAGTCGAGGGTGCGCAGCGCCTGCTCGGCGAGCAACTCCCAGACCGGGAAGCCGTGCGCGCGCCGACCGATGCGGCGCTCGCCTTCCCACTGCACAATGCGCCCGAACTCGTGGTAGCGGACCTGCTCGGCCTTGCCCCGGCCGACGCGCAGCCCCTCGAACACCGGCGCCGACGAGGCCGACGCCACCATGACCTCGATCTCTCGCGCGCGGTCGGCCCAGCGCGCCCACGGCCAGGCCATCTTGTCGATGCGCCGCAAGTCCATCAGCCGCTCATCGCCCTCGGCGCGCAGCCGGGCGGCCCGCTCGGTGTCGGTGGATTCGCGGGCATCGCGGAAGCGGGCGCTGGCCTGGATCAGCAGGTTCGCGGCCTCGCGGGCGACCTTGTGTCTGGCCTCGGCGCGCAGGCTCTCCCGGCGGGCGTCGATCGCTCGCTGCGTCGCGTCGGGGTCGCGCGAGATCATCATCAGGATCTCCTCGTCGGAGAGCGCCTGCTGCGCGCCGGGGTTGCTCGTGTCGCGGGCCTGGCTCGCAAGCACAGCACTGAGCCAGGCACGCTTGCCCTGGATCAGGGTGTAGCGGTACCAGTCCATCGAGCGATCGGAGAGGTAGTAGAAAATGCGCACGACCGGCAGCTCGTTGCCCTGGCGCACCGCACGGCCGTTGCGTTGCTCGAGATCCGCGGGGGTCCACGGCAGATCGAGGTGATGGATCGCGCAGGTGCGGGTCTGCAGGTCGATGCCTTCGTAGGCGACGGAGTTGGCGATGATGACGTCGTACTTCGGCGGCACGCGCTGGCTGCTTGAGTTGGCGCAGGCGCCCGGCGCGGGCGGGGTGGAGACGATGCCGTTGAAGTCGCGGGCGATGCGGAGGCGGTCGGCGGACTGGGTCTCGATCGCGTTGAGAATCGCGATGCGTTCGCGCGGGATCTTGTGGGCGACGAGCACCTCGCGCATCCACAGGTGGACCGCGGTCGGCTCGCAGAAGATGATGTGTCCGCAGCCGGGGCTGGCCGCGACCCGCTCGGCGCAGGCCGTCAACTTCGGCGCCGCCCAGTCACCAGGAGGGACCGAGAGCGCCTGGTTGTACTCCATGCCGCCGTCGAGCCTGGCATGCAGGGCGATCATCGAGACCTACGGCGAGTTTCGCAGCGCCGAGGAGGTCCACCTGACCTTGCCCGAGCCGCGCACCGAGCAGGTCCGCGTGCCGTTGGGGCCGGACCAGGAGGACAAGTACGGCGAGCTGGTCCGCAAGCTCGAGCGGGCGCTCCAGATGTCGCAGGTCCAGGGCAGCAGCCAGAACAAGATCCTCGGCCTGCTCGCGCGCCTGTCCATGGTCGCCCTGCACGCCAGGCTCGACGGCGGCATGGAGTATGCCCAGGCGCTCTCGGTCCCTCCTGGCGACTGGGCCGCGCCAAAGCTGACGGCCTGCGCCGAGCGGGTCGCAGCCAGCGCCGGCTGTGGACACATCATCTTCTGCGAGCCGACCGCAGTCCACCTGTGGATGCGCGAGGTGCTCGTTGCTCACAAGATCCCGCGCGAGCGCATCGCCATCCTCAATGCGATCGAGACGCAGTCCGCCGATCGCCTCCGCATCGCTCGCGACTTCAACGGCATCGTCTCGACCCCTCCCGCGCCGGGCGCCTGCGCCAGCGGGGCCAGCCAGCGCGTGCCGCCGAAGTACGACGTTATCATCGCCAACTCCGTCGCCTACGAAGGCATCGACCTGCAGACCCGCACCTGCGCGATCCATCACCTCGATCTGCCGTGGACCCCCGCGGACCTCGAGCAACGCAACGGCCGTGCGGTGCGCCAGGGCAACGAGCTGCCGGTGGTGCGCATTTTCTACTACCTCTCCGATCGCTCGATGGACTGGTACCGCTACACCCTGATCCAGGGCAAGCGTGCCTGGCTCAGTGCTGTGC
>JAYUXQ010000225.1:0-2047 GCA_043752905.1 Nannocystis sp.
CGGGCGCGGGCGGGGTCGCGGGGACCCTGCGCGGGGACCTGGGGGCACGTCTGGTCGTCGCTGCGACCGGCCTCGCGGTGGCGTCGCTGCTCGTGCGGGCGCTGCGACGAGCGCGGCGGCTGACTGGGACGAGGCATCGGACGGCGCATACCATAGCCCAAAACCGGCGGGCACTCACAGTTACGTCCGCGGCGGTGGGGGCCGCGGGCCTCGCCGACCTCGAGCTCCGTCACGAGATCCTCGGAGCGGTCGAGCTCATGCAGGGTCACCGCGGATCACCCGAGCTCGCCAGCGCCTACGTGGCCGCCGTGTCGGGGCGCGTGCGCGCCTGTGACCCGGGGCTCGCGGCCCCGGCCACCCGACTTCGCGGCCCTGCCCTCGCCCTCGCGGCGCTGGCCCTCGCGGCGGCCGCCCTGTCGAGCTCGCCCGGCTTTGTCCGCGGGCTGGTCCTGTTGACCTCCGCACAGGACGGTCGTCCGCCTGTCCCGCCCGAGCCGCTGTGGTCGAGCTTGCAGGTCACGCTGGTGGCCCCGCCCCACGCGAACCGACCCGAGCGCGTGGTCCAGAACCCGAGCGGCAAGCTGCGCGTGCTCGCCGGGACCCGCGTCGACCTGCGCCTGCTGCCCCGCCGCGACTTCATCGGTCTGTGGGTGGTCCTGGTCCACGACCCCGTCGACGGCCGCGTCCTCGCGTCCCCCGAGCGCACCCGGCTCGTTCGCTCGGACGGGACCGCCGATGCCGCCTGGACCGGTAGCTTCGTGGTCCGCGGCCCGGGGAGCTGGCGTGTCGTCGCCGATGATGATGATGAAGGAGGCGAAGAGGATGCGGTGCTCGCGTTCCCGCTCGAGCTCGAGGCGGACGAGCCGCCGGAGGTCGATCTGGCGCCGCTTCCGCGCTCGCAGGGTGAGGTCGGCGAGCGTGACAGCGTCGAGCTTCGTTTCACGGCCCGCGACGACTTCGGCGTGGCCAAAGCGACGCTGGTCTTCGAGGGTGCGCAGGAGCAGGAGATCCGCCTCGACGCCGGGCCGCCGCCGCCGGGCGCCCGCAGCTGGCAGCGCCGTTACACCTGGGACCTCTCGAAGGTGCCGCTCGGCGAGCGCTCCGAGCTGACCTACTGGATCGAGGTCCGCGACAACGACCCTGGCCTGGGTCTCGTGGCGCTCGCCGATCCGCCTGGCAAACCGGCCCGCTCGGCCCGCATGCGCCTGACCCTGCGCGACGAGCAGCGCGAGCACGCCGAGAACTTGCAGTCGCTCGCGGACCTGCGCGACGCCGCGGTCGACCTGCTCGCGCGACGCATGCTGTCCGAAGAGCCAGGTCTCGCCAGCGCGGCATTGCCTGAGGCGCCCGGGATCACCGAGGCGATCACCGGGGACGAGTTCATCGCGTCACCGCAGCCAGTGTCGCCGGGCCTGCGCACGCTACGGGCCGCGCGTGACCTGCTGGCGGCGTCCGAGCGCCTGCTCGCGGCCCTGCGCGCCGCGATCGACGCGCTCTCGGTCGACGCGCTGACGCCCCCACGCGACGTCGCCACGCTGACCGCGGTCCACCGGCGCCTGATGGATCTCCAGCGCCGCGAGGCCGACGTGCACGCCGAGCTGCCGCCGGGCGCCGAGGACCGCCGTCCGGTCGCGCCGATCCTCAAGCGCCTCGCGGCCCTCAACCGTCAGCAACTGACGCAGCTGGAGGACGAGATCATTCGCCTCGACGACCTCGTCGACGATCAGGTGGTCGCGCAGATCGAGGCGCTGGTGGCCCGCCTGCAAGCCTCGCAGCAGAAGCTGGTCGACCTCCTGGAGAGACTCAACGCCGGCGACGAGTCCGTGCGCGGCGAAATAGATCAGCTGCAGCAGCGCATCCGCGAGGACCTGCGCAGGCTCGCCGAGGCCCGCGCCAAGCTCAACAAGGAGGTCGGCCAGGAGTTCCTCAACCTCGACGCCTTCAAGGCGATGGAGGCCAAGCTGCAGAACCAGGACATCAGCGAGCAGCTGCGCAAGGGCGACGTCGGCGGCGCGCTCGACCAGGCCCGCAACGCGCTCGAGGACCT
>JAYUXQ010000226.1:0-2043 GCA_043752905.1 Nannocystis sp.
GACGGTGCGCTCGAGCAGATGACCCGCGCCGGCATGGTGTTCGGCACGCCGCAGTACATGAGCCCGGAGCAGGCCCTCGGCCTCGAGATCGACGCCCGCGCCGACCTTTATGCCGCCGGCGTCCTGCTGTACCAGATCGTCACCGGCAAGCTGCCCTTCAACAGCGACGACCCGGTCGCTCTGATCCGCATGCAGGTCAGCACCGAGCCGCCGCCCCTGCCCCATTCGGTCCCGCAGGAGCTCGCCGCGATCATCTTTCGCCTGCTCGCCAAGCAAAAAGAGCAGCGCTACCCCGACGCTCGCACCGTCCGCATCGCCCTCGAGCGCTACCGCGAGTCGCTCAACCCGCGTAATAATCGCACCGGCACCTCCGAGGCGCTGACGGACATCGTCGCCAGCGGCGGCGACCTCTCCGGCCTCTCCGCCGTCGCCCGCCCGCTGCCCGACGCCCTGCGCCCGCGACCCATGACCCTCGTCGAGTCGATGATGGACTCGGACGCGCTGCACCGCCGGACCTGGTTCCGCGTGCTCATCGCCGTCGGTGTGGTCGTCCTGCTCGGCGGCGGCCTCACGTTTTGGCTGCTCTCCGGCGACGACGACGTCAGCGAGACCAGGCCCGCCCCGACCGAGCCCGCCGTCGCGCCGACCACAGCGACCCCATCAATCCCGCCGACCCCCGTCATCACGCCCGTGGCCACCGCGGCCACCGCCGGGACCGACTCGCCTGTCCCCGAGGACAGGCCGCCCGGACCCTCGGAGCAGGAGCTGCGCGACATCGACGACCTGCTGACGCAGGACAAGCCCGAGGAGGCCGCCACGCGTCTGCAGGCGCTGCGGGCCGCCTATCCCGCGGACGCGCAGGTGCGCTGGCGCGAGGCCGGCTTGCAGGCGCGCAAGCCCGAGGGCGGCGTCGCGGCGCTGCAACTGTACGCCGAGGCGCTGGCGCTCGACCCCTCGCTCGCGCGCGACCTCGGCTTCCACGCGCAGGTCGACGGCCTGCTACGCAAGCGTCCGGTCAGCGACGCCGCGATCGACCTGGCGCTGGCGCTCGGGCCCCAGGGTCACGGCATCCTGGTCGACTACATCAACGACCCCAAGGGCTGGGCCACGTACCCGCAGCGCCGCAAGATCCGCGACGCGCTCGAGAAGGACCCCGCGATCGCCACCGAGATCGACCGGCCGCTCAACGTCCGCCGCGACCTGTGGCAGTTCCCGCAGTCGCCGACGCCGTGCCAGACCCTCCAGGCCGCGCTCGCTGCGATCAACCCCACGATCAACCCCACGATCAACCCCACGGAGCCCCAGGCGATCCCGCCGCACATCGACAACGTCGACGCGCTCAAGGCCGTCGTCCTGCCCAAACCGAGCGACACCGCCGACGAGGCCGAGCGCACCGCGTGCGTCGCGGTCGTGACGCTGTACGCCAGCGTACGCGCCCTCCACGTCCAGGCGTTCCCGAGGGGCAAGAAGCGCCCGACCAAAAAGAAGCGCAGCCGCTAGAAGCGCGGCCGCCAGAAGCGCGGCCGCCAGGAGCGCGGCCGCTATTCGGCGACGTCCTTGGTGGCCTCGGTGATGGTGAGGGCCTCACCCGTGTGAAGGATGAGGGCCAGCAGGTCGGCGACGCTGCGGTGGTTCTCGATCGGATGACGCAGCGGGTGATGGCGATGCACCGTGTACGTATTGCGCCGGCCGACGCGATGCCGGGTGATGTGTCCGGCGGTCTCTAACTCCGTCACGATCCTCTGGACCGCGCGCTCCGTGATGCCGACCCGATCCGCGACGTCACGCAGACGGATCTCCGGATCCTTGGCGAGGCAGAACAGCACGTGGGCGTGATTGGTCAGGAAGGTCCAGTCAGGGACTCGATCGGCCACTGGGCGAGGCTCCAAGGGTGCGGGGGAGTTCAAGGTCGCAGGCTTCTGGACCAGCGGCACGTGCAGAAACCACGTACCTTGTCAAGCGCATGATGCGCGGCCAGCGGCGGATGGTCAAGCGTCTACCGCTCTTCTATGCTCGCTCCAATGTCGCGTCCACTGGTGCTCG
>JAYUXQ010000227.1:0-5212 GCA_043752905.1 Nannocystis sp.
GTGATCGCGTTGACCGGCACCCTCGCGGCGCCGGCCGTCATGGCGATCGGCGCCGGCGGTGCGCTGGTGACCAAGCTCGGCCTCGGCCGGCTGTTCGCACGCAAGCCAGCCACCACGCCAGCCACCACGCCAGCCACCACGCCGGCCACGGACGACCTCCCGCTGACCAGCGCCGCGCTGCCCTCCGGCGCCTGAAAATGGCACGGCGACCGCGTGGTGCTCGTCGCAACGGCGAGCAAGGCCCCGGTCGACGTGCCTGGGCCTCGCCTACGCCGCCCCGGGCTCATCGCTCCGCCACGTCCGCCAGTACGCCCGCATGCGTCGCAGGAAGGCCTGCGGCCGCTCGGCATAGACCCGCTGCCCGACCCGCCACGCGTCCGCCCGGAGCTCCTGGTGGCGCTCGACGATCCGCGCGTGCAGGGCAGGGCTCGCGGGCGCCGAGGCCTGCAGCACCGCGAGGTCGTGGTCCTCGCCGAGCAGATCGCCGAGGTGGGCGAGCATGCCCTCGAGCGCGCCGAGCAGCCCCGGGCAGATGTCGCGCAGCAGCTGGCACTGGTACCACAGGTCCTTGGCCCGCTTGCGCCAGTCGTGGAAGGCGTCGTCGTCGTGCCCACCGTCGCCGGCGAGGGCGGCCCGCATCGCCTCGCGGCCGCCGCCGTAGCTGTCCCGAAGGCCAGCCTCGACGATCGCCCAGTCGATCGCGCCGAGGTCCGCGAGCAGCGGCGCCCGGGCGGCACGTAGCGCCTGCGCGGCGGCCACGAGCACCGCATCCTCGACCCCACCGGTGTCCCCGCGCCGCGCGGCCAGGTCGGATCGCACCGCGGTGAGCAGGGCGTCGGGCCCGGGGATCAGCGCGTCGAAAGTGGCGAGCGCGACCGCGGCGTCGCGCGCCGCCGACAGCCCGCGCGCCGCGTCACGCAGGGCCGCGTTGTGCTCGCGAAAGCGGCCCGGGGTCATCACGGCGCGGACCAGCCGCAGCAGCGCCCGCACCCGCTTGATCGACTTGCGCGCGGCGTGGACGCGCAGGTCGGCGGCCTGCGAGGCGTCGTCGAGGCGGTCGATCGCCGACCCGAGCTCCTCGTCGGCGAGGCGCCGCGCGTCGCTGGTGAGGGCGCCACGGCGAGATAGACGAAAGGCCATGCCCCAGTATAGCCGCGTTGCCCCGGCGCGTTGAGCCCGCGTTGCGTCCGGACCCCCGGGCCCGGCAAGATGACCCCGCCATGCCCGCCGCCCCGCCTGCCATGCCCGAACTCCGCGGGCTGACGCCCCTCGGTAACCTGATCCACTTGACGCGCGACCCGCCGGACTTTTGCCGCCGATGCGCGGCTACCGGTGACATGGTCCGCGTGCGTATGCCCGGCGACTCGCCGGTCGCGCTGCACAGCCCCGAGCTCATCGACCAAGTGCTCGTCGGCAAGAATCGCAGCTTCATCAAGGACCGCTTTACGCGCGGGCTCGGCGAGGTCGTCGGCAATGGCCTGCTCGTCAGTGACGGCGACTTCTGGCGGCGCCAGCGGCGGCTCGCCCAGCCCGCGTTCCACCGCGAACGCATCGTCCGCCACGCCGCCAGCATGGTCGCCGCCGCCGAGCACATGATGGCGACCTGGTACGAGGGACAGGTCCTCGACGTCCACGCCGCGATGATGGGCCTCGCGCGCGAGGTGGTCGCCACGACGCTGCTCTCGACCGAGGTCGGCCGCCGCGCCGAGGACCTCGGCGAGGCCCTCGAGGTGGTGATGGCCCGCTACAGCGACCCGCGCCACAGCTTCTTCCCCGGGTTCGCGCGCCTGCCCCTGCCGAGCAACCGCCGGTTCACCGCCGCCCGTGCGCGGCTGTTCGCGCTGGTCGACGGCATCATCGCCGAGCGCCGGCGCAGCGACGACGACCGCGGCGACCTGCTGTCGATGCTGCTCGCCGCGCGTGACGAGGACGGCGCCCGCATGAGCGACATGCAGCTGCGCGACGAGGTGCTGATCCTGTTCCTCGCCGGCCACGAGACCACCGCGCTGGTGCTGACGTGGGCGTTCGTGTTGCTGTCGCGGCGCCCCGGTGCGTGGCAGCGGCTCGCCGCCGAGGCGGAGTCGGTGCTCGCCGGCGGCCCTGCCACCGCCGCCGACGCCGCGCGGCTACCCTACACCGAGGCCGTCGTGCTCGAGACCATGCGCCTGTACCCGCCTGCCTGGAGCATCGGCCGCGAGGCGCTCGAGGACGTCGAGATCGGTGGCGTGGTCCTGCCGCGCGGCACCCAGGTGTGGATGTTCCAGTGGAGCACGCACCGCGACGAGCGGACCTTCACGCGACCCCTCGCGTTCGAGCCCGAGCGCTGGCAGGGCGGCCTGCTGCACCGCCTGCCGCGCTGCGCCTACTTCCCGTTCGGCGGCGGTCCGCGCATGTGCATCGGCCACAACTTCGCGATGCTGGAATCCGTGCTGCTGCTCGCCACGATCGCCCGCCGCTGGCGTCCGCAGGTCGCCCAGCGCGACGTGCCCCGCCCGCAATTTTCGATCACCCTGCGTCCGCGCGGAGGCCTGCGCGCGACCTTGCACCGCCACCGACCGTCTTGACCACCTTGACCACCTTGACCACGGTCCGCCCCGAACCGCACGCTAGGGACCGCTTGTCCCTGGCTCGCCTCACGGCCGCGCGTCGCTCGTTGATCCGCCTGTGGGCCGGAGGGATCGCGGCCACGGCCCTCGCCAGCGTGTTCGCCGTACCGTCGCTGCGCCTGGCCCTGTTCCTGGCGACGCTCGTGGTCGAGGTCGCCGCCGTCTACATGGCCCTCGCCGGCCGCGCCCGGCTCGCGCGCGACGACCCGGGCCGCCGCGTGTGGCTGTGGATCGGCCTCGGCCTCGGGTTGCGCGTGGTGGCAGAGCTGCGTTTGGCCACCCTTTATCTCGACATCGTCCCCAACTTCATCACCGACAACGCATGGGCGTGGGCGGTGTACTTCTTCGGCCTGCGATATCTTTATACGATCGCCGACCTCGTGTTGCTCATGGCCCTGCTGGCGACCCGCCGCGCCCTGCTCGACACCGGCCTCGACTTTCACCTGCGCCCGCGCGACGCCCTCGTGCTCGTGCTCCTGCCCCCCTTGCCGGTCACCGTATATCTCCTGCAATCGGTGTTCCTCGCCACCGCCGCCGACGTCGGCCTGCACACCTTTCGCATCGTCAGTGCCACCGTCGGCGCAGTGGTCAGCGGCGTGTGCGTCGTGCTCGCCAGCCCGGCCCTGCAGATGGGCGGCGGCGCGTGGGCGTGGATCTGGGGCGCCGCTGCGCTGGCAGGCATCGCCCGCGCGCTGGCCTTCGCCGCGGCTGCGGTCGCGCCGACCTTTCCGGGGGGCATCCTCCTCGAGCAGGCGTTGCTGTGGACCTTCGCCTGCGGCTGGCTGCTCGCGACCGTGCTACACCTGCGATTGATTACCCACAAGCGCGGCGTGAACGATCTCGGCCTCCGGTCATGACGTCATGACGCGGGGGTCGCCGCCGTGTACTGCTTCCCCTCGAGGACAAGTACCTCGCCCAGGATTGCCAAGGTCTCCAAGTGGCGTTCGACGATTTTGTGTCGGGCTTTGAGGAACCGGGTCGTAGCCTCGTTGGCTGTGATCGCATGATCGACGCCTCGAGGAGGAGCGTGCGGGTAACGTGCGGTGGTTACGCCCTGAGTACCAGCGGCCGCGCTTCGCCAAAAATGCCGAAGCCGGCGCTATCGCAGGCGACGCGGCGGACACGGAGGTCGTCAAACGTCCACCGGCCGCGCCCTGGCCCGCGGATGCCATCGGCCAGATCACCGCCCTGCGCAAGCTGGTGCTCGCCGGACCCGGCGGAGGCTCAGGCGCGCGAGCACGCGAATTACCAGCTCTACTCCGACCCACTTCGTCGACCTCTAACTCCGCGGGATAGAACAACCCGCGCCAGTGCGCGTAGATCCAGCCGGAGCAGCCGACATGCACGGTCGAGCTGGGGCGCTCGGGGGGCCCGTCACCACCACGCGCGATCCGGCGACATATGCACTTCGCGGGACCGGCGCCGCGACATGCATTATCCTGACCGGATGCGACGCGCATGTATTCTCCTCGCCGGCTCCCTGACCCTCGCCTGCGGCAGCGGAGCGCCGCTCACCGGCAGCGACGCCGGTGGCGACACGACGGCCATGGGGACCGGCTCGACGGGCGCCACGGTCGCGACCGACACGACCGGCACCGGCGGCGAGCCTACCACCAGCGGCGCGACCGGCGGAGCCAGCGAGACCGGCACGACGGAGCCGCTCACCGGCGGTGCGCAGAGCACGAGCGGCACGGGGACGTCGACAGGCGCGCAGACGGTCACTGGCGAGACCGGGCCAGGCGAGACGGATGGGACGGGCGACACCGGAGAGACGGGCGAAACCGGGGTGGTCGATGCATGCCCGTGTCCCGACCTCGTCGTCGGCCTCGACGACGGGATCTTCGTGCTCTCGAAGACCGCGGTGTTGTGGAAATATTTTCCGGGGAAAAATGAGATGCAGATGCTTGGTGTGGTGGATTGCGGGCTGCCGCCGTCGACGTTCTCGATGGGCGTCGACCGCGAGGGCTTCGCGTGGGTGCAATTCAGCGACAAGCAGATCCGCAAAGTCGATATCACCAAGGTCAGCGAATGTTCGGACCCCGGTTTTGTGCCTGGCCAGGACAATGTTGGTAATTTCGGCATGGCCTTCGTGTCCAACTCGGCGGACGACCCCTGCGATCGTCTCCACGGGAATCATTACAACTTCAAGCCCGAGGGCGACAAGGTCGCCGAATTCTTCAGCGTCGACCCCGACACGCTCAAGCTCGTGCAGCTCGGCAAGAGCGACTACGGGCTCGCCGAGGTCACCGGCACCGGAGATGGCCGCGCTTTCCTGTTCGCTGGCCCCGATCCCTCGCAGCTGGTCGAGGTCGACAAGGCCACTGGCGCGACCGAGAGCGTGCTCCTGCTGCCTGGCGTGAAGACCGGCGGCGGCTTCGCGTTCGCGTTCTTCGCTGGCGACTTCTACCTCTTCACCGACGCCGAGTCCGACGGCAGCAGCGAGGTCACCCACGTCGATTTCGACGACAGCGACAAGAACGGCAAGCAGGATATCAAGGTGGTGCTCGAGGACGTGCCGCTGCGGATCGTCGGCGCGGGGGTCTCGACCTGTGCGCCGATCGTTCCTCAGTGATGGCTCACTGGACCGATTCCTCGCCGCTCTAGCC
>JAYUXQ010000228.1:0-5211 GCA_043752905.1 Nannocystis sp.
TCGCCGACCCGACCCGCGTGCGCCAGATCGTCTATAACCTGGTCGCCAACGCCCTCAAGTTCACGCACCGCGGCAGCATCGAGCTCGGCGTCGAGGCCGTCGGCGAGAACTACCACGTGCACGTGTGCGACACCGGCATCGGCATCGCACCGGAGAAGCTGGCGCTGCTGTTCCACAACTTCTCGCAGGTCCACGACGAGTTCGTGGGCGACTACGGCGGCACCGGCCTCGGCCTGGCGATCAGCCGCCGCTACGCGCGTCTGATGGGCGGTGACATCGTCGCCGAGAGCGAGCCGGGTCGCGGCTCCCGCTTCACGGTGCTGCTGCCCGCGCCCGCGCCCGACACCGCCGGGCAGGATCATCCGGATCATCCGCAGTCGACGATCGTCACGCTGTAGGCGATCGGCTGCGAGACGTTGCCGAGCGTGACATCGTAGGTCTTCCCGGCCTCCACGGCCCAGCCCTGCGGCACGAAGCGGATCGCCTGCGAGGACCCGTAGCCCTGGCCGAGCACGTTGACGGCGACCGGCTTGTCGGCGCCGCCCTCCTTCACCGACACCGTCGCGGCGCCGAGGTCGACGCTGTCGCTCTGCACGCTCCACCCGGCCTTGTCGACGTCGCTCCAGCCGACGGTCGGGACGTGCATCGCCTGCAAAGGCACGAGGCCGGGCGGCGGCCAGGCGGTCCACGCCTTGCCGACGTTGCCGTTGCCGCCGATGACGAGCAGGCACGAGTACTGCGAGGTCGAGCCCATCCCGATCGGGCCCAGACTATTCGACAAGATCCACCGGCGATGCCCGATCGTCGTCTCGTTGCCGACGTCGACCATGTACAGGTCGATGCCGAACACACCCGGCGCCCCCGCGATGTTGCTCTGGCCCGCCGCCTCCGAGCCCTCCGCCGCCCAGCACTTCCAGTTCATCGGCGGGAAGTGATTCAGCGTCCCGTTGGCATGCATCATCAACGCGCACGACTGCGCCTTGCCGCTGCGCGCCGGGTCCTCCACCACGGGCGGCAGGTCGGCGATGAAGCGGTAGAGGTTGACCAGACGCAGCGTGTTCGCCAGCCCGTCCGCGCTGACGCCACCCTTGTTACAGCTGTTGACGTCCCCGCTCCACGTGCCCTCCCCGAGCTGCGCGCGGTCCCCGTTCCAGCGCGCACACAACATCGCCGCCTCGTCCGGCGGCGGGTCGCCCGTGTCGGTGCTCGTCATGCCTGTGGTGCCGGGCTCCGTCGTCCCGGGCTCCGTCGTACCGGGCTCGCTGGTCCCCGGCGCGCTCGCACTCGCGTCGCCGGTGTCGAGCCCGCCAGTCGTGGCACCTGTCCCTCCGGACATGTCCGTCGTGCCAGGCATCGTCGCCGTCACCGGGCTGGTCGTGGTCAGGTCGGCGCTGGTGGTCGGGCCACTGGTGTTCGGCGTGGTGTTCGCGGTGGGGTCGACGGGTCCGCCGCTCGACGCGCTGCTGGTGCCCGTCGTGGCGACGGTCGTGCCCTCGTGCGCATCCCCTTCGAGCCCGACGTAACAGGCAGGCAAGGCCGCGAAACCAGCGAGCAGCACAGATCTCGACGTCATCCCATGATGGTTGCCCAGCCGCGCCGGAAGCGTCAAGCAAGCCGTTCGCGGGGCCGGCAAGCCCCAGCGTTACGCGGTCGCTCGCAGGTGCCGAACGATCTGCCGCAGCGTCGTCTCGTCCTCGCACAGGGCCACCAGCAGGTCCCCGGCGACCACCGTCGTCTCGAAGGGAGGATTGAGCAGCAGGCGCGTGCGCAGGTCCGCGTGGATGCCGGGCCGCGACAGCTGCGCGGAGACGGTCGCGCGGTACAACCCGATCGGCACCACCCCACCGCCGCGCTCGGGCGCAGGCATCGCGTAGAGCGCCCGCCGCAGCGCCTGCCAGCTGTGCCCGTGCACGCTGGCCGGCAGCGCGATCGTATAGACCTCCGCGTTGGCGTCGCTAAACGCCACGATGCCGCTGAAGAACTCGGCGAAGGCCGGGTCGCGGCAGGCGGTGGCCATCCATGTGTAGCCGAGCTGGCGATTGTCGATCGGGAGCAGCCAGCTGCTAAAGGGCTCGAAGATCTCGTCGGGCTCCGATTCGGAGGTCTCCACCAATGTCACCGGCAGTTGCAGCGGCACGCGGCCCGGCAGCTCGGAGCTCGACGCCACCGTGATCGCCCGCGCGGCGGGGCCCGAGCGGCCCTGCAACGCGAGGTTGTGCGGGTCGCGGGCGCAGGCCTGGTGGACCGCGCGAGCGATCCGCAGCGGGTCGTAGCTGGTCGCGCCGCGCGACTCGGCCTCGCCGCCGAGCACGATCACCCGCGAGGCTCGCGGCAGCCGCAGCGCGCTCAGGTTCTCCGGCGCCTCGGGGTTGTCATAGTGGATCGTCAGCGCCTTGATCTTGCCGAGTTGCAGCCGCACGCGCTTGGGCAGCGCGTCGGGCACGACGACGTGCAACGACCGCAGGCGCGCCGGCCCGGGCGCGCGCAGCAAGCGGATCAGCGGCAGCATGTCCTCGCGGAAGTTGAGCACCACGAAGTGGTCCCGCGTGCGTCGCCACAGCCGGGTCTGGTCCTGCGCGAAGATGTTGGTCAGCGCCGCCGTGAACCACGCCAGCAGGCCGAGCCCGAGGATCGTCGCCACCGCGCCGACCAGGCGCGCGCCCGAGGTCTTGAGCGCCTCGGCGCTGAAGTTGCCGGTGGCGAACGTGTTCATCTCCCAGAACGACTCGTTGAGGGTGCGCAGCCGCGTGTTGGAGTCGTGCTCGAACAGCCACACCAGATAGGTCGAGCACACGACGACCAACGCGAACGCGGCGAAGGGCACCAGCGGGTTCGAGAGCTGGCCCTCGAACCCGAAGCCGGTGGCGATCCCGCGGCGTCGCAGCGCCCGGCGCCCGAAGAAGACCACCAGCCCGAGGGCGATCAACAGGCCGACGAGCTCGAGCCCCGTGGTCCAGTTCGACCGGGTCGCGCGCGCGGCCGAGATGTCGTGCAGGGAGATCGGCTCGCGCTCGGCAAAGTCGCTAAAGCGCAGCTCGAGCCCGAGCCCGCTATGCGAGGGATCCTCGGCGACCCGCGCCAGCGAGTCCAGCAGCTGCCCGACCGCGTCGTCGTGGGCCGCCTGCACCGCGGGGTCCTCGGCCTTCGCGTGCGGCACCGCGGTCAACAGCACCGCGCTCACGCACACGGTGGGCAGGCTGAACTCGAGGCCGCCGCGGTAGTGCTTCGGCTCGATCGGGCACACGCGATAATATGGATAACCGTCGATCAGGCGGTTGAGCACGTCCTCCGGCAGAGGATTGAGCGCGGCGAGGCCCGAGTCGAGCACGTCCTGCACGTCGGCGTGACCGCGACCGGTGGTACGCAACATCGCCAGCAGCTCGCGTCGGCCCATCGCCGCGAGGGCCTCGTCGGCGCTGCCGGTGAACAGGGTCAGGTGCTCGAGCGGATGGCCCCCGGCGCCGAGGATCACGCGCGCCGTCTCGAAGCTGCCCGAGCCGTCTTTACCGATGTAGATCGGCGCCGCCTCGATCGAGTCGAGGTCGTCGAGGCGCACCGGCCGGCGTACCAGCATGTGCACCGCGCTGTCGCTGATCGCGCTGACCAGCCGAAGGTCTGCGCGTCGAGCCAGCTGCGGCGAGATCTTGCACATCCACCCGCCGAACTGCTCGGCGGCGCCGTCGGGCGCGGCGCTGAGGCTCGCGCGGTAGGCCTCGGCGGCGACGTCGTACTGCACCAGCGCGAAGTCCAGAGTACCCTCGAGCAGCCGCCGGATGTTCTCGCAAGATCCCTTCGTGATCTCCGTCGCCAGCTCGAGCTCGCTGCCCTGGGTCTTTAGATCGACGACGAGCGCCTCGCCGAGCAGGTCGTAGTCGCCACCCTTGCTGCCGGTGCCGAAGCGCACCGGCCTCGCGGCGCTCGCCGACGATGAAAACAATGACAGGAGCACCAGCGCGGCCGCCCACCTGACCCTTTGGACCTGTCTCATGCGTCCTGTCCCGTGAGCACGAGGAGCGCGGTCGTGTCGGCCAATGAATGCGCGGGGCCGGGGTTGACCCGCATGCCGGCATCCGGGTCGAACACGCCGAGCACGGTGACGGGTCGGCCCTCGGGGTCGGTCTCGACGGTCATGCACGCGTCGCGAAAGCTGCGCCCTTGCAGCCCGGCCGGCAGCGGCCAGCTCTGCACGCGCAGCTTCCCGCGCAGCAGCGCGAACATGAAGCGCAGCACGCCCAGGTCGACGCACGCGTGCGCGAGCAGTGCGGCGCGCAGGAAGCCCGGGTAGAAGATCGTCGCCACGCCGAGGCCGGCGAACTCGTGGGTGGCCTCCGGGTCCTCGACGGCGACCACCACGCGCGGCGGCTGGCCGCGACAGGCGCGGTGGATCGCCGTGCAGGTCAGGCGGGAGAACGCGTCCGTCTCGCCGCGGCCGCGGTGCGGCAGCACGATCACCGAGTGCGCCGCGCCGACCTCGACCGTGCGTGCCAAAAACTCCGAGAACACCTCGACGCCGTCGCCGACCGAGGCCCGGAAGTAGCGCAGCTCGCCGCGGCCCTGGACCCCCGCGAGGCTCCCCTCGACCTCCGCCGCGGGCGAAGTGCCGACCAGCACGAGGTCGGTCGCGCCGAGGTCTTGCAGGGCGCGCACCAGCCCCAGCGCGTCCGCGGCCCAGTTCACCACCACCAGCCGACCGAGGGCGTCGCCCTGTGTTGATGCGACCGCCGCCATCGGAGCCGCGACGATGCCGTCCGGCCCGGCCCGGTGTCAAGGCCGGGCCGTGCGCGATCGGTGACGCGTGCTAAGGTCGACGCGTGCCGCACGAGCCCGCCGTGACTCGCGAGCCGACGCGCCCGATGGCGGGCGGGGCCGTTAGAGCTGTCACTGGTGTCACTGGTGTCACTGGTGTCACTGGTGTCACTGGTGTCACTGGTGTTGCATTGGCAAGTCGGAGCTGAGGCCCCGTGACCGCCGAGACCTCCGCGATGGTGTTCCTCGGGCTGATCGCGGCGGTCTCGCTGCTGCTCGGGTACATCGGCGCGACCGTCGGTCTCGTGCTCGGTCAGCTGCGCGTCGCGCTGCTGATCTACGCGCTCGGTGACGCGGCGGTCGGCACCGCGACCAGCCTGGCGATCTCGACCGCCGGCACGCTGACCGGCACCCTGCGCCACGCCGTCGACGGTCGCGTGCAGCTGGCCCTGCTGCTGACCGTCG
>JAYUXQ010000229.1:0-12652 GCA_043752905.1 Nannocystis sp.
GTCGTTGAGATAGAGCTGACTCTGTGTCTCCCAGGCCGTGCCGAGGATGATGTCGTTGTCGCCGTCGCGGTCGAGGTCGCGCAGCTTCACCGCACGGCCGGCGTGCGATACGTCGCCGAAGATGCTGGCGCTGATGTCCATCATCTTCGTGCCGTCGTTGAGGAAGGCCTGCTGCGGGAGGACCGAGTTCTTGTCGCCCTTGTCGAAACCGGCCCCGTTGGCGAACACCAGGTCGATCGTGCCGTCGCCGTTGAGGTCCGCGGCGTCGACCTTGCTCGACGCGAGCTTGGCGTTCTCGCTGAAGAAGGCCTTGTCCTCTACCCACGGCGCAGCAAACACGGAGGTGGACACGAGCGACGACACCAGCAGCGAGGGGAGGGGGAGGTAACGTAGACGGCGCATGACGCCTCAATAGCACGGCTCACACGGGCCGGGGCGAACCAAACCGGCGAGCGCGGGCCCGCGGCGTGGTTCCCATGGGCGGCCTTCGCACGGGCTACTCCACGGACGCCCGCGGATGCCCGCGGATGCCCGCGACGCATGAGCGCCTGCGATTCTCAGATGTGATTTCCTCCGGCGCCGCGAGACCCCATATGAGAGCCCGCGGGCCGTGTCACCGATGGTCCGCGCCGGCAATGCCCGAGTGCGGGGGCGAAATGTTCTGCACACTGCGAGTCCGCGAGCGACCTGTCCCAAGAGACGGGTATGCTGGTGTGGGACCGACGAGCCCCGGCCTCGCGCGACACACCACCGTCGCATCAGCGCTCGTGTGTCACGGTCGGCAGCACCTTCATGTGCACGACGCTCGATGCGACGATGCGGCACGAGCATCCGCGGCTTCGCCGACGCACCAGGAGGTTCGCCGTGCGAGTTGCGCAGATATTTCCTATGGGTGGGCCGTAGATCTGCGACATCCTCCACTGACGGACCTCACCTTGATCGCGGGTGCTTCGGGGGATCTCGATAAATCGGCCAGGCTTTGTGGCCGGGACCCCTCGCTCGCTGCGCACCGGCGGCGAGGGAACAAAGTTCGACGTGATGCGACGGGCCGGCGGGGGACGCCGGGCGGGACATCGAGGCCCCGGGGGCTCGCCTGCGTCGCGCCCCAGAGGCCCGCAGAAGCCCGCAGAGACCCGATCGGACGCCGCTCTGGGGGGATACCCTGCTCTCGACCCGGCGCCGGCCCCCGACTTTCGCCAAATCCTCGCGGTCCGCAGAAGTTTATGAGAAGCGAGACGGTACGGCGATCGACCGCCTGCGCGGCCGACATGCGCGAAGGTTTCACTTCGCGCGCCACTGTGCCATAAAGGGTGCGCATCGCCCCACGGCGCCGCCGACCCGATCCGCCCGACCCGTCGGACGGGATCACATTCGACGATTTGGCCCGGTTCTCCCTTGAACCTCACCGACGAAAACCACCGACCCGCCTTCCCGCGGTTTCACGCACGGAGCACACGTTCGGGTCGCGTCCCGTGTTCCGACTTTTCCCCCGAGGAGAGACGACAATGAGCAGCTTTCGTGTTGGACTTGGAGCTTCACTGTTCGCAGGGCTAGTCGCTCTGCCGGCTTCTGCGGCGCAGGCGCCCGGCGCCGCGGGTGGGGCTCCGCCTCCGGCGGCGGAGCCCGCTGCACCCGGCACCGCGCCCGCGCCCGCACCGGCCCCGGATGCCAGCGCGCCGCCAGCAGGTGACCCTGCGGCCGCGCCGACCCCCGAGGGCCCCGCAGCCGGTGGCACGATCTCGGTGGGCACCGATGGCGCGAACGCGTCCGGTGGCAGCACTTCCGGTGGCAGCACTTCCGGTGGCGTCGGTACGGGCGGCACGAAGCGCGCCAGCGGTGACAAGTGTCAGGACCGCAAGGACGAGAAGTGGATCCGCCGCTGCCGCCCCGAACGCAACATGTTCGAGCTCGGCATCTTCGGCGGCATCATCTTCCCGGCCTCGGGCCTGGTCGTCAACAAGGGCGGCATCAGCGGCTTCGATAACCCGGTCGGCTCGCACGAGCTGTTCGACGCGCAGAAGCAGCGCGACTCGATCAACGCGATCAACAACGGCACCGGGACCGAGGAGTTCTACAAGCCGTACAAGAAGGTCGCCCCGGAGGTCGGCCTGCGCTTCGCCTGGTACCCGCTCGCGTTCCTCGGCGGCGAGATCGAGGGCGGCGCGATGCCGACGATGACCGACCCTCCGGTGGGCTCGACGACGGCAGCCGCTCGCGCGACGCTGTTCAACTTCCGCGGTCACCTGATCGCCCAGATCCCGTTTTGGCGCATCACCCCGTTTATCCTCGTCGGTGGCGGCATGCTCGGCACAACCGGCGCCCTGGGCACGGACGTCGACCCCGCCACGCACTTCGGCGGCGGCGTGAAGTTCTACATCACCCATCGCTTCATGATGCGCCTCGACGTGCGTGACGTCGTCGCCGCCAAGCTGCGCGTGGACTCCGGCGCGACCAACTACCCCGAGGTGTTGCTCGGCCTGTCGTTGACGCTCAACCGCAAGAAGAAGGCCGCCGATCCCGACAAGGACAGCGACGGCGACGGCTTCCTCGACAACGTCGACGCCTGCCCGGTCGAGCCCGGCGTCGCGCCCGACGGCTGCCCCGAGCGCGACCGCGACGGCGACGGCTTCATGGACAGCCAGGACGCCTGCCCGGATGTCCCCGGCATCGCGCCCGATGGTTGCCCGGAGAAGGACCGCGACGGCGACGGCTTCCTCGACAGCGTCGACAAGTGCCCGGACGACCCGGGTGTCGAGCCCGACGGCTGCCCGATCCCGGACACCGACGGCGACGGCATCCTCGACCCGGACGACAAGTGCCCGACGGTGCCGGAGACCAAGAACGGCTACCAGGACGAGGACGGCTGCCCCGACGAGATCCCGCTGCAGCTGGCCAAGTTCACCGGCACGATCAAGGGCATCTACTTCGACCTCGACAAGGACACGATCAAGCCGAAGTCGCGTCCGGTCCTCGACCGCGCGGTCGCGGTGCTCAACGAGTTCAACACGATCCGCATCGAGATCAGCGGCCACACGGACAGCACCGGTTCGGTCGCCTACAACAAGGACCTGTCGGGTCGCCGCGCGGCGTCCGTCAAGAACTACCTGGTCGAGCACGGCGTCGACACCGCTCGCATCGAGACCCGCGGTGCGGGTCCGGACGAGCCGGTCGACACCAACAAGACCGCGGCCGGTCGCGCCAAGAACCGCCGCATCGAGTTCACGATCCTCGTGCAGTAGTCATCCCTTCGAGCGTCCCGCGGGACGCCGGAGACCCCACAGAGCGCCATCGTCGGTTCACCGGCGGTGGTGCTCTCCGTTTAAGCAGCCGACGACTGCCGGAGATCCGTGGCCGCCGTCGTTCGTACATGGTCCAGCGTGGCGAGTCGCGCGCGACCGCGCGCCGCGGCGTTCTTGTCGTCCCCCGGGACTTTCCCTACACTCCCCACGCTGGCCTCGGGCCACGAAAGAAGCACCCATGAACCTTCGCAGCAGTTTCCTCTCCGCGCTCGGCTTCGCCAGCCTCGTCAGTGTCCTCGGTATGTCCAGCGTGGGCTGTGACAGCGACTCGAAGAAGGCCGAGCCGGTCAAGGCCGGCGTCGAGGTCAAGGCGGTCGAGCCCGCGAAGACGGAGCCCGTGAAGACGGAGCCCGTGAAGACGGAGCCGACCCCGACCGACATCAAGGCCGCCGATACGGCCGCCGCTGGCGACACCAAGACGGCCGACGCCGCGGGCGACACGAAGACCGGCGACACGAAGACCGTCGACACGAAGACCGACAAGAAGACCGACACGAAGACCGGCACGAAGACCCCGGACAAGAAGGCGGCCGACACCAAGCCGGCCGACAAGACCCCGGCGATCGACGGCAAGCCGCTCTACGACTCGAAGTGCAAGGTCTGCCACGCGGCCGACGGCAAGGGCACCGCGGCGATGAAGAAGAACAACATCCCGGACATGTCCGACAAGGGCTGGCAGGGCAAGAACTCGAAGGCCGTGGTCACCAAGGCGGTCACCAGCGGCATCGACGGCACCAAGATGAAGTCCTTCAAGGACAAGCTCAAGCCGGAAGAGATCGATGCGGTCGCGGCGTACGTGAAGAAGTTGAAGTAGTCGACCGCGGCGCGCTACTCCGACGACAGCCGGCCGCGTGCCGGCTGTTCGCGGTTAATCTAGTGGAGCCGCGGCAGGTCGAGCGTGAAGCGGACGCCCAGGCCCGCGTTCTCGGCCTTGATGCTCCCGCCGTGCTGCTCGGCGATGCGGGCGGCGATCGACAGGCCGAGGCCCGTGCCCTGGCTGTCGCTATAGAACGGGGCGAACAGGCGCGCGCGCTCGACCGCGGGGAGGGGCGGGCCGTCGTTCTCGAGGGTCAGCGTCGCCTCGCCGTCGACGTCCGCGACGGCGATCCGCAGCGTGCCTCCGGCAGGACCCAGGGCCTTGAACGCGTTGACGGCGACGTTGAGCGCGAGGCTGGCGAGCTGGTCGGCGTCGCCGCGGACGGTCACGGGGGTCGCGGGGACGTCGAGGACGAGCTTGACGTGTTTTTGTCCGGCCTCGGCCTGGGTGAGCGCGACGAGGCGCTCGGCGACGCGACGCAGGTCGAGCGGCACCAGCTCGCTCGGGCCGGGCCGCGCGAACGACAGGAAGCGCTCGGCGATCCGTGACAGCCGCGCGATCTCCTTGCGATGGATCTCCCACAGGCGGCGCTCCTCGGCGTCGGCGGGGATCAGCGGGTCGATGATCTCGGCGGTGCCGGCGAGGGCGTGCAGCGGGTTCTTGATCTCGTGGGCGATGCCGGCGACGACCTCGCCGAGCGCGCTCAGGCGCCCGGCCTGGACCAGCTGGGCGACGAGGCGGTGCTGCTCGAGCAGGGCCGCTTGCAATTCTCGTCGGCGGCGACGCTCGAGCTCCGCGAGGTAGCCAGCGGTCCCGCCGACGGCGTTGTAGAGCAGGATCTCGAGCGCCTTCTCGAGCCCGCCGGCGGGGTCGTGGTGGTGCTGGCCGATCGCGAAGGCGTGCGGCAGATACACCAGCGAGGTCAGCAGCGCGGCTGCGAGGCCACCGAGGAGCCCGTGGCGAAACGCGGCGGCGACGATCGGCAGGTAGTACATGCGCCGCAGGACGTCGTGGGCCCAGTCGAGCTCGTGGCTGGTGCCGTAGTGCAGCGCCGTGATCGCGGCGATCGGCAGCCACACCAGCAGCGTGGTGCGGGCGCCGAGCAGCCGCTCCTGTCCCTCGGGACCTGTCCCCGGGAGCAGGTCAGGACCGGCGGATGCCATGCTTCTCCATGCGGTAGGCGAGGATGTGCCGCGGGATCCGCAGGTACGCGGCGGCCTGGCTGACGTTGCCGCGCTTCATCTGGAGCACCCGCTCGATCACCCGCGTCTCGAGGTCGATCAGCGAGAGGCCGTCCTCGGGCAAGGCGGGCAGGAACTCGCCGATCGCCAGGGGCGACCCCTCGGCGGGCAGCGGCGGCAGGTCCTCGATGCGCAGGCTGTCGCCGCGACACAGGATCACGGCGCGCTCGCAGGCGCTGGCCAGCTCGCGCACGTTGCCGGGCCAGGGGCGGCGCGTCAGCTCGGCCAGCACGGCGGGCGGCACCTCGATGTCTCGACCCTCGGCGGCGGCGGCCACGAAGTGCGCGACGAGGGCCGGGATGTCCTCTCGACGGGCTCGCAGCGGCGGCAGCGGCAGCTCGACGACGTTGAGGCGGTACAGCAGATCCTTGCGCAGCGCGCCCTCGGCCGCGCGCGCGTGGACGTCCTGATTGGTCGCAGCGAGCACGCGGACATCGACGGGCACGGGCGCGTCGGCGCCGACGACGTCGACGACGTGCTCCTGCAGCACGCGCAGCAGCTTGGCCTGCAAGGGGAGCGGCAGCTCGGCGATCTCGTCGAGGAACAGGGTGCCACCTGCGGCCTGGCGGAACCGGCCGGGCCGGTCGCGCACGGCCCCGGTGAAGGCGCCACGCACGTGCCCGAACAGCTCCGACTCGAGCAGCTCGCCCGGGATCGCCGCGCAGTTGACGGCGACGAAGGGACCGGAGGCGCGGCGCGAGCGGGCGTGAATTCTCCGGGCGACGAGCTCCTTGCCGGTGCCGCTCTCGCCGGTGATGAGGACCGGCGCGGCGCTGGTGGCCACGCGGTCGGCGATCTCCAGGGCGCGGGCCATCGCCGCCGAGGCGTGGACGATCGTCCGCTCGACGCCGGCGGCCGTGCGCCGCAGCTGCTCGATCTCCTGACCCATGCGCCGGCGCTCGAGCGCCTTTTGCACGGTGAGCACGAGGTGGTCGCGGTGAAACGGCTTGCCGAGGAAGTCGAAGGCGCCGGCCTTCATCGCCGCGACCGCGAGCTCGATGTCACCGTACGCAGTGATCACGAGGACAGGCGTCTCGGGGGATCGCTCCTTGACGCGGCGTAGCAGCTCCAGGCCGCCGATGCCGGGCATCTTGAGGTCGGTGATCACGAGGGCGTGACGCTCCGGCGTGAACATCACGAGGCCAGCCTCGCCGTCCGCGGCGCCGTCGACCGTCCAGCCGGCCTTGCGCAGGTTGTAGAGCCCGAGCTCGCGACCCGAGTCGTCGTCCTCGATGAACAGGATCGTCTCGCCTGGCATACCGGCCGGCATGGTACCGCCGACCTCGCGGACAAACGCTCGCTCGCATCACTCACGCGGGGCGCGGCACCGCGCGGGGGGCGCGCAGACGAACTGTGGTATCTGGGCATCATGAGCGCGACCATCGTGGGGATCGCCGGCGGCAGCGGCTCGGGCAAGACGACGATCGCTCGCAAGATCGCCGAGAGTCTGCCCTCCGACGGCGTCGGGATCATCGAGCACGACGCGTACTACCGCGATCGTCAGGACCTCAGCTTCGACGAGCGCTGCCAGCTCAACTTCGATCATCCGGAGGCGCTGGAGACCGAGTTGCTCGTCGATCACCTGATCGCCCTCAAGGCCGGGCACCGCGTCGCGGTGCCGGTCTACGACTTCAAGACCCACCGCCGCACGGATGACCCGCGCTGGCTCGAGGCCTCGCCGGTCATCATCGTCGAGGGCATCCTGGTGCTCGTCGACGCCCGCCTGCGCGCCGAGCTCGACATCAAGATCTACGTCGACACCGACCCGGACATCCGCATCTTTCGCCGTATACGCCGTGACATCGAGCAGCGCGGCCGCACCTTCGAGTCGGTGCGCGAGCAGTATTACCGCCACGTCCGGCCGATGCACCTGCAATTTGTCGAGCCGGCCAAGCGCCGCGCCGACCTGATTATTCCTGAAGGTGGCGAGAACCGCGTCGCCCTCGATCTGGTGACCTCCAAATTGCGCAGCATCATCGATCGCGCGCGCGATGGAGACCCCGCGGCGCTCGACGACCGCTCCCGACCCGGTCGCTAGGAGCCTGCGCCAGAAACACTTGGCGTGCTCGAGCGTCGCGGGGCGAGCGGCGCTGTACTCGCGGCGCGCCCGTCCCGTTCCACGGTGCCACCGTGCCACTATGCCACTGTGCCACTGTGCCACCGTGCCACCGTGCCACCGTGCCACGGGCGGCCATCGGCGGTCCGGGGCGGCTTCGAGACTCGCCAGCGAACGCCATGGGGGCGCTGAGTCGTGGACCGCAGGCCACATCCTGGGGGCCGCGGCGTGCGGCGGGTGAATCGTCTGTCGACTTGACGCGCCGCGACGCGACCGGGTATCGGATCTGGCATGGGACACACTCGGGAAACCCTCGCCACCCTGATGGTGCGATGTTCGTCGATGCGAGACAGCGCCGCGGACAGTCGGTGCGGCGCGCCGCGGACGAGCGGATGGGGATGGTCGAGCCCGGGCGCCCTGCGCTGCTGGGCTGGGCTGGCTGGCTCGATCGTCGGGTTGTTCGCGACGCCCTCGGCGGCGCGAGCGGAGGTCAAGAACGTCGCGGAGCTGGTGGCCGCGGTCACTGGCGGCCTCGCGGGTGACGTCGTCGTCGTCGGTCCTGGCACGTTCGAGCTGACGGAGTCGCTGCGCCCCAAGCCGGGCATGGAGATCCGCGGGGCCGGGATCGGCGTGACGATCATCCGCAACGCGGCCTCGTGGGCGCCCGGCGACGCCGGGCTGGACAAGGACGAGGGGGTGACCAAGGAGGCGATAGATTGCTCGAAGTACCTCTTCGATCTCGGGTCGAACAGCGATGGCATCACGGTCTCCGACATGACGCTGACCGGGCCGCCGCTGCACGGCGGACTGTGCGGCTTCGTGCTCGGTGAGCTCGAGCTGACCCGCACCGAGCTCAAGAGCTTCCTGTGGGCCGGCCTGCGGATCTACATCATGAACGGCGCGAAGCTCCACGACAACGTCTTCTTCGACGCCGGAGGCAAGTCCATGGGCGACAGCGGATCGTCGGGTGGGGCCCTGTTCCTGACATACACCGTCAACGCGGAGATCTACGAGAACCGCTTCGACCGCAGCGACGGGAACGACGGGTACGGGGTCAAGGGCCGCGAGCTTCGCAGCTCTCGCATTCATCACAACACGATCGACACGAACTTCGCGATCGAGTTCCCGCACGATAACGATTACTTCGTGGAGATCGACCACAACTACCTCGGCGGCGTGCTGTCGATCCCGAAGTACGCGGGCGGCACGTTCCCCGAGGGGGGATACACGTTTCATGTGCACCACAATTACTTCAATACGTCCTATGCGATCGAGTATCACCGAAACGGGATCGAGATCGATCATAACCTGTTCGATTTCTCGACCGCGGCCGACGACGGCAATCTGATCTCGGGCTTTGGCGAGGCGGCGGCGGTCGGCAGCACGCGGATGCATGACAACCTGGTGAGCAACCCGGGGCGCGGGCTCTACTGGAACGAGGGCGTCTACGACGACTTCGCCTTTTACAACAACCATGTCAAAGGCGAGACGACGGTGACCCCGCGCACCGAGGGTCTGTTCGCGTTCCGCCCCGAACGCGACGGCGTGGTGACCGACTGGTCGAAGATCGTCGTCCGCGACAACATCTTCGACCTGTCCGGCACCCTGCGACCGCTCATGCGCAACGACGAGGGCCACGCAGCGGTCATCGAGAACAACACGCTCACCGGGATCAGCGACGCGAGGGCCTACGCGAACCCGACCACCGACCAGCCGCGCGGGCCGCTGGAGCCGCTGTGCTTTCGCCTCGGCGCCGACGAGGAGTGGACCCTCGACGGCTGGAGCTTGGCCAAGACGCCCGACCCCGCCCCCGCCGGAGACTGCGGCGAGGAGGCCAGCAGCAGCAGCAGCGAGGGCGGCAGTAGCGAGAGCGGTGAGAGGGGCACCACGGGAGACGGCGGTCCGACCAGCGGAGACCTCCCGACTGGCAGCGACGGCGGTGAAGGGACCACCACCACCAGCGGCGGCGAGGGCACGAGCGACGGACCGGGCCCCGGCGGAGATACCATCGGGGGGTGGACGTCCACGGGCGCGACATCCGAGGGCGTGACCGGTGCGGACGCGACCCCGGAGGCCGGCGGCTGCGCGTGTGCCAGCGACCCGCGAGGTCCGGGCGGGCTGGGCTGGGCCGGGCTGACTGGCGCCCTCGGTCTGTTGTTGTCGACGCGTCGCCGCCGCTGCGCGTCGAGCCCTCGCTCGTCGGCTCCACGAACCCGATCTTCGCCATGACCGAGCCTGAAGCGGCGCGCGAGGTGCAGGGTGTCCATGACCTCGCCGAACACGTCGAGTTGTAACTGCCCGCACGCGGCGTTGCCGACCCGCACGGGGCGCGAGTCGGCATAGCCGGGCAGCCACGGCAGCTCGAGCTCGGTGAGGTGGCGCTCGCCGGACCCCCGCGCTCGGCCCCGCGCACCCGCTGCCCGCGCGGCGGTCGGTTCGCAGGGCGGCGCAGGTCCGCCGTGGCGGCCCTGTGCGGACTCCGCGGAGCCGGTCTCTCGGAACATGTCCCGAGGTCCATGTCGGAGGTCGTGACGGTGCGCTGCATCGTCCGACCGGGCCCGGCTGCGGGGCGTTGGAGGCCACGCGGTTGCGGCTACGCACCGCGCGATGAACCACGTTCGTTCGCGGTGGTCCCGCAGGCCGGCGATCGCCGATCGCCGGTGCTCCCTGGATCCTGGCCCGGGAGACATGCGATGCTCCCGCGTTCGCTTCGTTGCATGTGAGGTGTATGTGAACTCTTCGTCGCCCGTGTCTCCTGCTCCTCGTCGTCCGACGCAGCGCCTGTGGATCGCCGCCGGTGTGCTCGTGCTGCTCGTCGGGGGCGTCACCCTGGCGATCGTCAAGCCGTGGTCGAAGCCGCCGCCAGCGCAGACGGAGCGGCTCGGCAGCAGCCTCGAGCTGGCGGCCGGCGAGGTGCTGCTGGAGACCGGCAAGGGCACGACGCGGCTGCTCTCGGGCACGCCGCTGCCGGCCGACGCGGTGGTGCGTACGGGTGCCGGCGCGCGCGCGATGATCCGCCTCGGTGATGGTTCGCGGGTGTTCCTGCGCGACGGCAGCCGCGTCACGATCGGCGACGGCGTCACGCTGACGGAGGGCCAGTTGTGGCTCGAAGCCCCGCCGCTCGAGGAGGGCCAGGAGGCCGCGGCCCACCGCGTCGGCGCGCACACGGTGTCGCTCAGCGACGGCGGCGCGAGCCTGACGGTGCAGGGCGACACGGCCCAGATCTACGTCGCCGAGGGCCTGGCGATCGTCAGCGCCAGCGGCGGGCGGGCGGAGGTCAAGGCCGGTGAGCAGGCGAGCATCGGCAGCGACGGCGCGCCCAAGGTCGAGCCGGTCGGCTTCTGGGAGGACTGGACCGGCGGCATGGGGGATCGCGGCGGTGGTGGCGTCGGCGGGGGCGTCGGATCCGGTGCGCTGTATGCCGTCGATCGCAGCGGCCCGCCGGGTGCGCCCGCGCTGCCGCTGACGATCCAGCGGCAGACCGTGAAGATAGCGATCGAGGGCAACCTCGCGGAGACGCTGGTCGATCAACGATTTTTCAACCCGTCGAGCGCGGCGGTCGAGGGCTGGTACTGGTTCACGATCCCCGCGGACTCGATGCTCGTCGGCTTCGCGCTCGAGACCAACGGGCAGCTGGTCGAGGGCGAGATCGTCGAGCGCAAGCAGGCCGCCGCGACCTACGAGGCGGCGATCCAGCGCGACAACGACCCCGCGCTGCTCGAGTGGATCGACAGCCGCACGGTCCGCGCCCGCGTGTACCCGGTGCCGGCGCTCGGCGAGCGGCGGATCGTGCTGCGCTATCAACAGCTGTTGACCGAGAGCGAGGGCAAGCTGCGCTACCGCTACCCGCTCTCGGGCCCGGCCGGCCGCGACGCGCCGACGATCGAGGAGTTCGCGCTCGAGGTCCAGCTGCGCGACGGCCTCGAGGAGGAGTACACGCTGGCGACGCTCGGCGAGGCGCGCGTCGAGCCCGACAACAAACGGGTGACGATGCGCCGGTCCGGCTACACGCCGCGCGCCGACTTCGAGATCGAGCTGACGCGCAAGCCCGACGCCGAGCGCACGCCCCTGCGCTACAACCTGCTCGACCCCGGCGGCGACCAGGCCCGCTTCGTGATGGTCCGCTACACACCCGAGGTCGACTTCTCGAAGGTGGCGATGCCGACCGGCGACGTCGTGGTGGTCGTCGACACCTCGGCCGCGGGCGACCCCTCGGAGCAGCAGACCAAGCTCGCGGTCGCCGAGGCGCTCCTGCGCAGCTTGTCGGCCGGCGACCGCTTCGCGGTGATGAGCGCCGACGTCACGGCGACCGTGCTGTATCCGCCGGAGGGGCTCGTGGAGGCGACGCCGGAGGCAATTTCGTTGGCGCTCGAGCGCGTGGCGCAACATGCTTCGGGCGGCGCGACCGACCTCGGCGCGATCTTCGAGCAGGCGCTGTCGCGGGTGCACGGGCTCGAGCAGCCGGCGGTGGTGTACATCGGCGACGGCCTGGCGACCTCGGGCGAGCGCGGCGGCGATGCCCTGGCGGAGCGCCTGCGTCGCTCGATGACCGGCTCACGCGCGCGGCTGTTCACGGTCGGCGTCGGCAGCGAGGTCGACGAGGCGATGCTCGGCCGGCTCGCGCGGGTCGGCGGCGGTGATGCGCTGCGCGTCGACAGCCCGGAGCAGGCGGTGGTCCGCGCGCTCGAGCTGTCGGGCGCGCTCAAGACCCCGACGATCACCGACCTCGAGGTCGAGCTCGGCGAGGGCCTCGACGACCTGTTCATCTCGACCGGCGGCAAGCTGTCGCGCGGACAGGAAATGGTCGTGCTGGCGCGTACGCACCACGACCTCCCCGACGAGATCACCGTCAGCGGTCGGCTCGCGGGCGAGGCCTTCAAGCAGACCCACAAGCTGGTCCGCGACAAGGGTGTGCTCGACCAGGTGGTGCCGCGGCTGTGGGCGCGGGCCTTCGTCGAGCGCCTGCTCGGCGACAGCCGCGGCGTCGAGGCGGTGCGCGGCAAGATCCTCTCGCTCGGGCTCGAGTACGGGATGATGACGCCCTTCACCTCGTTCCTCGCGCTCGACAGCGAGTACGCATATAGCCAGCAGGGCATCCAGCGCCGCCATCGCAGCTTCGGCGGGGTCAAGCTGACCGCCGACGCCGACTGGACCCGCGGCGTCGAGCGCAGGCCGACCGGCGTCATCGCCATGCTCGGCGCGGCCGCCTCGGCGCCGATCGGCTGCAGCAGCGGTGCCG
>JAYUXQ010000230.1:0-5191 GCA_043752905.1 Nannocystis sp.
GAACGCGGACGAGGCGGACGCGTGCCTCGGGACCTGCGTGCTGGCGAAGTGCGGCGACGCGGTGGTGCAGGCGGGGGTGGAGGAGTGCGACGACGCGAACGCGGAGGAGACGGACGCGTGCCTGGCGAGCTGCAAGTCGGCGAAGTGCGGCGACGCGGTGGTGCAGGGGGGGGTGGAGGAGTGTGACGACGGGAACATCGATAACACCGATGGGTGCACGACGACGTGCACGGCGCCCAAGAGCTGTCTTGATGTGCAGGTGGCGTTCCCGGGGGCGACGGATGGCGTGTATCTCGTCGACCCGGACGGCGCGGAGGGGACGCCGGGCTTCCAGGTGTTCTGCGACATGACGACGGCGGGCGGCGGCTGGACGCTGCTCGAGCGCAGCCCGTTCGGTGGGCTGACGATCGGGAAGGCGCTTTATAATGACGTGCCGGTCAACGTCGACGACCCGAAGGCGACGCGCCATCGCCTGGCCAAACCGATGATGACGGCGCTGCGCGACGTGTCGACCGACATGCGCCTCGACTGCCGCGGCCAGGACTACCTGCTGACGGCGGCGACCAACCTGTTCAACGGGCAAGGTGGGCCGAACACGTGCTTCAACTGGACCAAGGTGCTGTACAAGGAGGCGCAGCTCAAGGGCAACAAGGTGATGAACAAGACGATCTGCACGTGGCACGTCGGGACGTCGGAGGGCTGCGCGGGCGCGTGGCACATCGACGAGGCGGCGCAGAACCAGTACGGCTGCGGCCTGATGAACTACCCGTGGAAGGGCGTCGCGGTGGTCAGCCCGTCGGCCGACACCTTCGCGACCGACGCGGCGACCTTCGACGGCCTGAGCCCGGTGCACGACTGCCACAAGAACTCGGCGTCGCGCTGGATCCTGGTGCGCTGAGGCGGGAGGTACAGCGAGCTAAACGGAGCTAAACGGAACTAAACGGAGCTAAACGGAAGTGGTGGCGGCTTGCTCGAGGTAACGTTGCTCGAGCGAGCGGCCCTTGCCGAGGGCGCAGACGCGGGCGCCCGCGGCGAGCAGCTCGCGCAGGACCTCGGCGATGACGTCCTCGGCGACGCGGCCGGGGGCCGGGTGGAAGCGGACGCGCAGGGTCCGGCGCTCGGGCTCCCAGATGATGCTGGTGGCCTGTACGCGGGCGCGTAGGGCCTCGAGGGGCTCGGGGCCGGGGGCGAGCTGGACGAAGAACTCGCCGTCCTGCGCGGTGAGAGTGGCGACGTTACCGGACTCGATCGTGACGCCCTTCTCCATGAAGGCGGCCTCGTCGCAGATGGCCTCCAGCTCCTGCAAGTTGTGCGAGGAGACGACGATCGTCTGCGCGCCGCGCTGGCCGCGGATCAGGGCGCGCAGGTCGTGGGCGTGGCGTGGGTCGAGGCCGGCGGTGGGCTCGTCGAGGAGGATGAGGTCGGGGCTGCCGAGGAAAGCCTGGGCGACGCCGACACGCTTGACCTGTCCGTGCGAGAGGGCGCCGGCGCGACGCTCGCCGAGCTCGCCGAGGTCGACGAGGCCGAGCACGCGGGTGGCCTCGCGCTCGGCGGTGGTGGGGTCCATGCCTTGCAGGCGGCCGAGGAACACGAGGTGCTCGCGCACGGTGATGTCGCGGCCGAGCAGGGCGTCCTGCGGGAGCGCGCCGAGGCGACCCTTGAGGTGGCCGGGGTCGGGCGGGCCGCCGAGGACCTCGACCTTGCCGCGGTCGGCCCGGAGATAGCCGCAGCACAGGCCGAAGAGGGTGGTCTTGCCGGCGCCGTTGGGGCCGATCAGCGCGAAGATGGTGCCGCGTGGGACCTTGAGGTCCGCGCCGCGCAGCGCGTGCACGTTGCCGAAGCGCTTGTGGACCTGATCGAGGTGGAGGGCGAGCTCGGTCATGGGAGATGATGCGGTGACTGAGGTGACTCAGAGGTCGCGGCGGCGAAAGCGGAGGTAGCCGAGCATGGTGTAGCCGGCGCACAGGCCGAGGCAGCCGGCGAGGGCGACGACGCGGTCGACGATGCCCGGCTGGAACAGGCCCGGCTTCCAGTACCAGGGCGAGAGCAGGCCGAGCCAGGCGAACGCGCCGCTCTGCAGCGAGAGCAGCCAGGCGGCGAACAGCAGGCCGACGGCGGCGGCGCGGGCGGTGCCGGGGGTGCGGGTGAGCTGGGAGGCGAGCGAGACGATGCCGAGGAAGCCGAGCGCGCACACGACGGTGATCGGCCAGGTGGACAGCAGGGCGGTGATGGTGGCCAGCGCGGCGAAGTTGGGCAGCCAGATGGCGCCGATCAGCACGACGGGGATGATGCCGAGCGCGGCGACGCCAGCGACGAGCGCGGCCTGGCCGAGCAATTTACCGAGGACATAGGCGCCGCGCGAGGTTCGTAATGCGGCGTAGCGGATCGTTCGCAGGTGCAGCTCACCGGCGATCTGGTCGTAGCTGGTCAGGGCGATGAACCACGGGAGAAAGGCGAGCGAGACCCAGGCGAAGATCAGGACCATCGCCGGATAGGTGGCGAGGTGGTTCGCCAGCGTGGCGTCGCCGCCGGCGAAGAACAGCAACATCTGATGGTAACCCTCGTCCTGCGCGGCGGCGAGGCCGGCGTCCTGGCCACCGGCGAGCGCGGTGACGTTGTCGATGGTGGCGACGGCCCGCACGTAGACGTAGCTGGCGCCGCTGGCGATCAGGACGTAGAGCAGCACGAGCACGAGGGCCCGGCGCGTGCGCAGGGACTCGCGCAGGTCGAAGCCGGCGATCAGCGTCGCGTCGCGCAGGAATGTGCTGGGGCCGGCCACGGGGGGCGGACTGTAACACGAGCAGTAGGCGTGATACGGTGCGTAAATGCCGAAGACACGAGGTCGAGTGTCCGCCGCGTGGCTGGCCCTGGCGGGATGCGGCGACTCACCGGGCAAGGGCGGCGAAGGGACCTCCGGGACGGCGGAGACGGGCAGCGCGGGCTCGGCCGATACGACGGGGGCATCGGTCGCAGCGACGACTTCTTCGGCGCGTCGGTGTCCGCGACGCTGCGGCGCGCCGACACGCCGCCGACCTTGAGCTCGCGGCGCCTCCGGCTGGTGCAGGAGGCGCCGTTCAATCGTTGGTCACTGCGGGATGACGTCGAGGTCGAGGCCGCCGGGGTACCAGTAGCTGCCATAATCGACGACGCCGTAGACGCTGATGCCGACCTTTTGGTCGCCGCTGACGCTGTGGGTGCCGTCGCCGGCGTTGGAGAGCTTGACGTGGGCGAGCGAGAAGCTGGTCGCGCCGATCGGCGCGAAGGCGCCGACCGGGGCGCCGTCGACCATGACGTTGGCGCCGGTCGGGGCGATGATATCGACGTAGTTGGCTTGCCAGCCGGTCTGGGCGTAGAACAGGTAGTTCGAGCGAAACTGGGCGGTGGGGACGGCGAGGAGCATGGCGGGGTCGCTGGTGCCGAAGTTGGCGCTCTGGCCGACCATGTACTGGGCGACGAGGATCTTCTTGTCGGCCTTGACGACGAACTTGGCGGTGGTCGAGGGGATCTCGACGAAGTCGCCGGCGTTGGCGAGGAGCTTGTTGACGGCCTGGTCAGGCTCGAAGGTGAGGGTGGTGCCGGCCTCCGCGGCGACGACACGGACGATGACGGCCTTCTCGAGCGTGTCGTCCGGGACCTGGACCGGCGGGACGACGATGTACTCCTTCGCCAGGGTCTCGATCGGGAACATGCTCTCCTCGAGGTGATCGCAGGCGGCGATGTCGAGCGGGACATTGGTGCACTCGTGGCCGCCCATGACCTGCACGGGCTTGTCGGCGCTGACGATCGCGCCGGTGAACTCGCCGCCGCTGGCGGTGACCAGCTGAAGGACGTCGCCCTCGTTGAGCACGACGACGCCGTTGCCGAGCGAATCGACGCCGCCGCCGGCCTGGGTGGCAGTGCCGCCCTTGGGGGGCTTGAGGGTGACGGTGGTGTTGTCCTGGCTGGCGGTGACGGAGTAGAAGCCAGGCAGGCCGAGGGCGTCCCAGTGCTGCCAGGCGGCGACCAGGTAGTTGCCGGTCCAGGTGTTGACCGGGAGCATGAGCGAGGCGTCGTTGGTGACGTCGGCGTTGAGCGGGTTGAACTGATAGACGGTGACCGGCCGGGTCGAGCGCAGGCGGTAGGCGCCGTCGACGGCGAGGACGCTCGGGCCCGAGCCGTTGGCGAGCTCGGCGACCCACGGCAGCGGGAACACCTTGACGCTGCCCGCCGCGACGGTATCGGTGGTGACCGGATTGGGGCCGCGGGTGATCGTGATGGTCGCCGGCTGGTCGGTGGTGTTGGCGACGGCGACGGCGTAGGGGTTGGCGCCGACGTAAGGGTCGTACTGCTGGGTGACGACCGGATAGTAGTCGCAGCCGATGTAGCTGCTGCCGAGGCCGGCGCAGGCGCCGAGGCAGGCGCCGCTGCCGGGATCGCAGCTGAGGCCCTGCACGGCGTCGCAGGTGGTGTCGTCGACCCAGGCGGTGCCGTCGGCGTTGCACTCCTGCGAGACGTCGCCGACGCACTGGTGTGAGCCGGGGACGCACTCGACGCAGCCGATGCCGTCGGCGCAGGCCTTGGCGCACGGGGTCTCGCTCGAGTATCCGCCCATGCCGTCGCACACCTTGGCGGTGTTGCCCTCGCACTCGATCTGTCCCATGAGACAGGGGCCCTCGCCGCTGGATTCGGAGGCGCTGGTGGTGGTCAGGGTGTCGTTGGTCGGGTCGCTGGCGCTGATCGTGGAGGTGACCGGGGCAGTGGTGGTGCCGCTGGCGCTGGCGCTGCTGGCGCTGACGCCGGTGGTGGTCGGATCCGTGGTCGGGTCGCCAGCGCTGGTGTCCGTCAGCGAGACGCCGCTCGGGCTGGTGGTGGTCGCGGGGGTCGAGCCGGAGTCCTCGCGGCCGCCGCTGTCGCCGCAGGCGGTCAGCAGGAGGACGCAGGAGGTCGTGACGAGGGTGCGGGGATCGGTATGCCAGGCCATGGCCTGCGATAACACGAGCGCCGCGAGGCTGTCGCGCGGAGGATCACGCGAACGGGTGCACTTGTGCGCGCACGCGCGGCCTCGCTTGCGGCGCGCTCAGGGCGGCATGATCTCGATGCAATCGCACACGCCCCAGTCGCCGAAGCAGGTCATCGCGGGCTCGTCGACCTGGACCAACAGCGCGTCGAAGGCGGCCTTGGGCAGCTTGGGGTTGTTGATGATCGCCAGGCG
>JAYUXQ010000231.1:0-2032 GCA_043752905.1 Nannocystis sp.
GCGGTGCGGGTCTGGCCGGGCGGCGGGCGGCGAAAATGTCGCGCGCGCTGCCCAGGTCGGCGGGGATCGCCGCGGTGTGCGACGCGACGGCACCCGTAGCACCGCGCGCGCTCGACACTCGCAGCTCGCCGCGCGAGGACGGCGAACATTTCGGGCGCGCCGCCCAGTGTGCGCGGCGACGCGAGGCGCGACCTGTCCCCCCGAACATATGAAAAAAAGTCCCTTCTTCTTTCGCGAAGTCGCAAATAAGTCAGCAAAAGCATTTTAAGACTTATCTTCTTTAAATAAGCCTTCTTAATATGTCCCAAAAGACATGTCGAGCACAGGCCGGATGACGACGACGACGGCGAGGCCCCGCAGCCGCGCGGCCGAAAACGTCGGGTAGGTACTAGCAGCGGTCACGGTCGACCGGCGAAGGATCGACGGCGACCACCAGCGGATACTCGTAGAGCTGCCGCGACCGTACCCGATGCTCAGGGCGATGATTCGGTGGCCTGTCGAGCGAAGCGTATGCCAGGCGCCGTGTCGTCAGGCGCTGCGGGCGAAGAACGGCCCTGCGAGGGCCCACAGGGCCGCGGGCAGGTCGTGCTGGACCGAGTGCGCGACGCCGTCGACCTCGACGTATTCGCCGCGCGGCAACGCGGCCGCGAGCTTTAGCGCGACCGCCTTCGGGATGATGAGGTCCCGCTTGCCGCGCACGATCATCGTCGGGCACACGACCTCGTGCGCGCGCGCGATCGGGTGGTCGAGTAACAGGTGCCGCATGGTCGCGATGTAGCGGAGCACGCCCATCTGCAAGAAAGTCTGGGTCAGCGAGATGTTGTACGCCCACGACTCGAACAGCGAGTCCGCGACCAGACCGGTCATGTAGCGCCACAGCGGCTGGAACTGATCGCCGGTGGTCGGCCCGGTGAGCACGAGCGAGGCGACGCGCGCCGGCGCCTGTCGGGCCATCGCCATCGCCACCTGACAGCCCATCGAGTTGCCGATCACGTGCACGCGAGGGATCCCCAGCGCGTCGAGGAAGTCGAGCTGCCAGGCGCCGAGCGCCTCCATGTCCATCGCCCTGCGCGGCCCGGGCGTGCTGCCATAACCCGGCATGTCCGGCGCGAAGACGCGTCGCGGCTCGCCGCGATCCGCCAGAAGGTCGAGCGTCGGGCGAAACGCTCGACTCGAGCAGCCGATGCCGTGCACCAACAACACCGGCGTCGCCCCGCCGTCGGCCCGTGCGTGCACCTGATAGCGCACCGGCTTGCCACGAACGATGATTCGGGAGGCGCGGGAGCTCTGCGGATTTGCGGGTTTCATCGGCCGTGTAGCTCATCTTCGAAGTGCGCGAGGTAGTCGGTCATCAACCGGGCGCGGGGCTCGGCGAGCGCGCGTGCGGTCGCCGTGTGGAGCCCGCCCGGGAGCTTCAAGAGCTTCTTGAAGAAATGGTCGAGGCCAAAGCGCCGGTCCTCCGGCTCGCGCGCGCGACACAGCGGGTCTTCCTCGCTGTAAAACGGCGTGCGCATCGCCGTGCAGGTCGCGAACAGCCGGGCGACGCCGACAGCACCGATCGCGTCGAGACGGTCGGCGTCCTGAAGCACCCGCGCCGCGAGCGACCCCGGCATCACGCCCTTGGAGAACGCATGATCACGGATGCACGCGCAGATCGCCGCGGCGCGCCCGGGCTCGACGCCCTCGCGCGCGAGCAGCTCGGCGGCCGCGTCGGCGCACAGGTCCCCCGAGCGCGCCGACTCCGGGTGGTTCTTCGGCAAGTTGACGAGCTCGTGTAGCAGCGCCGCGCCGACCGCCACGGCCACATCGGCGCCCTCCGCCGCGGAGATCGTGCGCGCGAGCGCAGCCACGCGCCGCACATGCAAGATGTCGTGCGCCGGGTCGGCATCGGCCGGCATGGCCTCGGCGGCGAGGGTCGCCAGGCGTCGGAGCAGCACCTCGACTTCGGGGTCGGACGCGGACATGCGAGGCGCAGGTGTAGCGCGACACGGGCCGGCGCGCACCCGCCTGCGTTCGCGCGCCCCCGCGCGCC
>JAYUXQ010000232.1:0-12634 GCA_043752905.1 Nannocystis sp.
CGTGCGGGCTCGTGGCAGCGTCCGCCGGTGTCCGAGCACCGCACGCCGATCCTCGAGTTTTTCGCCAACCCCTGCCCGGGCCGGGCCTACGAGATCCGCTTCGATTGCCCCGAATTCACGTGTCTGTGCCCCAAGACGGGCCAGCCTGACTTTGCGACGATCCGCATCCGCTACACGCCCGGAGATCGCTGCGTCGAGCTCAAGAGCCTCAAGCTGTACCTGTGGTCGTACCGCGACCAGGGGGCGTTCCACGAGGCGGTCACCAACCAGATCCTCGACGATCTGGTCGCCGTGCTCGATCCGCGAAAGCTGACCGTCGAGGGCGATTTCTATGTGCGCGGCGGCATCCGAACCGTGGTCGAGGCCTCGCACCCGGACGCATGAGGTGACCGCTCACGCCCGTTGGCGCCCGTTCGCGCCGCTTGTGTGATACCGTGCGCGTCGCTGGCGGAGGTCCGCGTGGGCCGCCGCCGCCGGAGACCGCCATGCCACTGCTGATGAGCCTGCTGCCAAGTTTTGCGGGCGCCCTGTTCACGCTCCTCCTGGACGGACCCTTCAACTATGAATTCTCGCGGGTGACCGACGAGAAGGGCCAGGCTCATCTGGTGCTGCGGGCCAACGAGAACCTGCCGCAGATGCAGGTCACGATCGTCGGCGACCGCCAGACGATCAAGCGCCAGCTCCCGCCGCTCAAGGCCGGCAAGGAGCACAAGATCGTGTGGGTCCAAAACGGCCCGAGCGCCGCGTACGACGTCAAGATCGTCGCCGGCTCGTCGGAGGCGCAGACCGGCTTCGAGGTCACGCGCGCGACCGGCAAGCCGGTCTCCGGCGTGGCCGGCAAGATCGCCGCGCTGGCGACCGCCGAGGACCTCGTCTTCAAGCACCAGTCGATCTACGAGACCAACTTCGACGTCACCTCGTACAAGTTCGAGGTCTACGACACCGCCGGTGACGTGATCCACACCGACAACGGCGACCAGGCCCCGTTCAAGGCCGGCGACCGGATCGTCCTCAAGTGGGACAGCCCCAATGACGTCTTCCTCGTCAAGGTCCGCTTCGACGGCGAGGGCGGACAGTACGGCGAGCACATCCTCGCGCCGATGGCGATCGACATCCCGCACACCGAGGTCGTGTTCGACAGCGGCAAGGCGCTGATCAAGGGCGAGCAGTCGCCCAAGCTCGATGAGGCCGCCGCGGTCGCCATGAACAAGCTCGCCGCCGTGGAGAGCGCCAAGGCGGCGGTCGGCAAGGCGATGGGCGACCAGTACGTCGCCAAGCTGTTCATCAGCGGCTACACCGATACCGTCGGCTCCCCGGGCGACAACCAAAAGCTCTCGCAGCAGCGCGCCAAGGCGATCGCCGACTACTTCCACAGCAAGGGCGTGTGGTCGGAGATCTACTTCACCGGCATGGGCGAGCGCGGCCTCAAGGTCCAGACCGGCGATAACGTCGACGAGGAGAAGAACCGCCGCGCCGTCTATGTCATCAGCTTCGAGCCACCCACCGGCGGGTGGTTCCCCACCGCAGGCGCATGGAAAAAGGCCGCCAGCGCTCGCCCGCGCCCGAAGACCATCCCGCCCTATCCCGAGAAGTGGAAGCAACACGAGGAGGACGAGCGCGCCAAGCGTGGCGGTAGCGGTGGCGGTGGCGGTGGCGGTGGCGGTGGCGGTAGCGGTAGTAGCAGCGGGGGCTCGTCCGACAGTGACGGCGGCTCGACCTCCGACACCAGCTCCGACGGCGGCGGCTCCTCGCGTAGGCCCGGCCTCGGCGAGGGTGGCGACGCCGGCACCCCGTACATCGGCAGCGCCGACGGCCCTCCCCCCGTCGAGGGCGAGCCGGGCGCGAGCAAGAAGGGCTGCAACATGCAAGGCGAGGAGATGCCAGGCGCGTTGATCGTCGCGCTCGCCGGCATCCTCGGCCTGCGACGCCGCCGCGGCTGACAGCGAGCCAGCGATGCGCTCGCCCCGCCTCAAGTGGTTGCGGGTCCACAGGTACCGCAACGTCGACGCGTCGTGATACCGAACGAAGATGCCGCGCCCTGCGGGTTCGTCCTCTCGATGCTCGCGGCCTGCACGGCGCACGTCGCTGGTTGAACGCGCGAGCGTGCAGACCAAAGGCGAGATGTCGCCACTGGCGATCCGTCGGCGACGCGCCGCCGCCCGAGGTGTTGTTCGTCGACCGGCAAGCGCCGGCGTTCACGTGATGAACGCCGCTGGCCGCGGCTATCACTGGACGCGATGGACGCGATGGACGCGATGGATCCGCTGTGAGCTGCGCGCCGCGACCTGATATCCTGCGCGTATGTCCCTTGCGACGATCTTCTTCGCCGCCAACACCACCGCTGCGCTGGGTTGGCTGTTCATGATCTTCGCGCCGCGCTGGCGGGTGACCGACCGCGTGGTGCTCTCGGGGGCGCTCGCGCTCGGGCTCGCGGCGCTGTACACCGCCCTGCTCGCGGTGCACTTCGGTGACAGCGAGGGTGGCTTCGGATCGCTCGACGACGTCGTCAAGCTGTTTCGTCAGCCGGCGATGGTCCTGACCGGCTGGGTGCACTACCTCGCCTTCGACCTGTTCATCGGCGCGTGGGAGGCCCGCGATGCCCGGCGTCGTGGCGTCCCGCACCTCGCGCTGGTGCCGTGCCTGCTGCTGACCTTCATGTTCGGCCCGGTCGGCCTGCTGGTCTACAGCGGCGTGCGGGTCGTGCTCGGTCGGGAACGGCGTCCGTGACGATGCTCGCCGAGCTGCGCCGACGTGACCCGCCGCTGTACTGGACCGGCCTCGCCAGTCTGTTGGGTCTCGTGTGCGCGGCGGCGCTGATGCTCGTCGACCACCGCAGTGTCGCCGGCGTCAACGTGTGGCTCAAGCCGGCCAAGTTCGGCGCGAGCATCGGCCTGTACCTGTGGACGCTCGCGTGGCTGCGTCCGTGGCTGCCGGCGCGGCCGCTGCGGTGGGTGCGTCCGGTCGTGGTCGTATCGATGCTCGTCGAGCTGATCTGTATCTTCGGACAGTCGGCCCGCGGGGTCGGCTCGCACTTCAACGAGGCGGCCGCGGTCGACAGCGTCGTGTTCGGCCTGATGGGTCTGGCGATCGTCGCCAACACCGTCGCGCTCGCGGTGCTCGCGGTCGCGGCCTGGCGAGGCCCGACGCTCGCGGTGCCAGCGGTCGCGTGGGGGACCCGCATCGGGCTCGCCATCACCGTGCTCGGCGGGCTCGAGGGCGCGCTGATGATCGGCAACATGGGACACGCCGTCGGCGTGCCCGACGGCGGACCAGGTCTGCCGATCACCGCGTGGAGCACCCGCGGCGGCGACCTGCGCGTCGCTCACTTCGTCGCGCTGCACGCCCTGCAGGGCCTGCCGCTGCTCGGTTACGTGCTGTCCCGCGGGGCAGGGGACGGCGCGGCGCAGCGAAGGGCTTCGCGCCGGGTCGTGATCCTCGGCGGCGTATGGCTGGCTGTCTGCGTCGTCGCCCTGGTGATCGCGCTGCTCGGCCGACCGATCCTGCGCATGTGATGGGAAGGCACCCGTACATCGGCGTACGCGTGCTGTGCGGGACGCGCCCGTTGATCGCTGCGGCCATGCGTGCTCCCATGCGGCCATGCATGGTCATCGTCTTGGAATAGGCTTGAGTGGCTGGATGGTGCTCGGCCTGGCCGGCTGTGGCGACGACGGGAGCGGCAGTTCGGGCTCCGCCAGCGACAGCAGCGGCGGCGTCCTCACCGGCGGCGCGACGACCGGGAGTGCCACCGACGTGACGCCGACCGGCACGACCACACCGACCACCGAGGGCCCCGGTAGCAACAGCATGTCGGGCACCGACGACTCGACCGCGACTGCGACGGTGACGACGGCGACCGACGGTTCGGCGACCGGGACCGCTGACACCACCGCCGCGGTCGAGACCGAGAGCGCCAGCGCGGGCACCAGCACCGGCGGCGGTGACGACCTCTGCGAGGGGGGCACCCTGTGCGGCCAGATCGCGATGTGCTGTCCGGCCGGCAACGAGTGCGTCGAGGACAGCTGTCTCCCGGCTTGCGAGAGCGAGGTCCGCTGCGGGCCCGATCTGTCGGTGTGTTGCGGCGCGAGCGAGGTTTGCTCGGGGGACGTGTGCGTCGCGCCGACTGGCGACTGCGTCGACTCCTACGACTGCGAGCCTGGCGAGTATTGCGAGCAGACGCTCGGCAAGTGCCTGCCGCAGCCCGACCCGCTGACTTGCGAGCTGGTCCCCGACTTCGACGCGATCGAACTGATCCCCGAGTGGTCGTGGATCGAGCACGAGGTCATCGCCAGCCCGGCGGTCGCCGACCTCGACGCCGACGGATCTCCCGAGGTGGTCGTGATCGCCACCAAGTACAAGGTCAACGACTTCACGATCGGCGCGGTCGTCGTGCTCGACGGCACGACCGGCCTGGAGAAGTTCCGCGTCGAGCCCGACGTCAACAAGAAGCAGTATGGCGCGCATGGGCGCTCGACCCTCGCAGTCGGCGACGTCAGCGGCGACGGCCTGCCCGACATCGTCTATCTCGGGCGCGAGGCCGGCGGCAAGAGCCCGATCCACGCCGTCGACCACACCGGCAAGTTCCTGTGGACCTCGCACAACGCGATGAACACGACGGTCACCACGGCCGGTGCCAACGGCGCGATGACTCTGGCCAACTTCGACGCCGACCCGCAGGCCGAGGTCGTGTTCGGCGCGATGCTCATCGACCACGACGGCCTCGTCGTGTGGAACCTGAACAACAACGGCGGCATCGTCGGGTCGCCCGCGGGCTACCCCGGCGGCATCTCGGCGGTCGCCGACGTCACCGGCGACCTCGTGCCGGAGATCATCACCGGCAAGCAGGCCTTCGCGGTCGACTGGAAGCCCGGTCCCGTCGTCATGGTCAAGGAGCTGTGGAACAACGCCGACGGCACCGACGGCTGGCCGGCGATCGCCGATCTCGACCTCAACGGCACCCCCGAGGTCGTGCTCGCGGCGACCGGCAAGGTGCGCGTGCTCGACGGCAAGACCGGCAAGCTGTGGTGCGGCGTCGATCCGACCGGCGTGATGTGCGAGGGCAACGACGCGCTGCGCACCCAGCCGCTGACGATCCCCGGCGGCGGGCTCGGCGGGCCGCCGACGGTCGCCGACTTCGACGGCGACGGCCGACCCGAGCTGGCGGTCGCGGCCGCTGCGGCCTACACCGTGTTCGACCTCAACCGCGCGGGCGAGGAGATCGTCAAGCCGATGGCCGACCCGATGCCCAAGGCCGGCGCGATCTATCGCCGCTGGTCGTCGGTCACGCAGGACCAGTCGTCGAACGTCACCGGCTCGTCCGTGTTTGACTTCCAGGGCGACGGCGCCGCCGAGGTCACCTACAACGACGAGTGCTACGCGCGCGTGTACTCCGGCAGCGACGGCAAGGAGCTGCTCAAGCTCGCGAACTCGAGCGCCACGATCCACGAGTATCCGCTGGTCGTCGACGCCGACGCCGACGGCAACTCGGAGATCCTCATGGTCGCCAATTACGTCGGCTCGTGCGCCGCCCCCGGCTACAAGACCCGCCAGGGCGTGTTCCTCTACGGCGACATCAAGGATGAGTGGGTCCCGACCCGCCGCGTGTGGACGCAGCACACCTACCACGTCACCAACGCTGGCTCCGACGGCAACGTGCCCGCGGTCGAGCAGGACAACTGGAGCACCAAGGGCCTCAACAACTACCGCCAGAACGTGCAGGGCGAGGGCGTGTTCAACGCGCCCGACCTCACCGTGCAACTGGCGATCGGTCTTGGCAACTGCCCGACCGAGCTCGAGCTGATCGCCACCGTCCGCAACGAGGGCGCGCTCGGGGTCCCCGCGGGCGTCGTCGTCGACTTCTACGCCGGCACCGACGCGACCGGCCTCCTGCTCGGCACCGGTAACACCGCCAAGGCGCTGCTGCCCGGCGGCTCGACCAAGGTCAAGCTGCTCGTCCCGGCCCCCGCCGACGACGCGACGCAGGACTACTATGTCGAGGTCGACATGGCGAGCAAGGGCGACGGCGCGGTGCTCGAGTGCAACGAGGACAACAACGGCGGACAGACGACGATGGCCGCCTGCCCGAAGCCCGGCTGAGGTCGCATTCGCTTCGGCGACATGTCACGAGGGACATGTCCAAATTTGGTCGTTCATGCCGCGTCCACGCATGAATGGACGCACGCGCTGGCTCGCGGCGAGGTGCTGGCTCGCGGCGAGGCGCCGGCCCTCGCTGCGCTCGCCGAGGCCGGTTGGTGACGTCGGCCCGAGCGCCTGGTCTATCCCGGGCCGCGCGAGCGGCGCGCAGACCGCCCCCGCGTCGCCGAATCGGCGTGATCCTCGACGATGCGCCGCTCGTCGGGTCGGGCCACCGCCCGCCGCTCCTCGCGGTTTCGGGCCGCTGGACGGCCGGGATCAGGGTTTCACCGCGGTTGCGGTCCATGCGGACGGGTGGCAACCTCGAGCCGGGTTTCATTGCAGCAACAAGATCCGGCAGAGCATCGCGACATCATCGTCATGGGAGCATCGGCCGGCGGCATCGCGGCGCTGAGCGACGTGCTACGCGGGATACCCGAGGCCTTCCCGGCGGCGATCTTCATCGCAGTCCACACCTCGCCCGACAACCCGGGGTTGCTGCCGCGGATCCTCGGCCGTGTCTGCGCGCTGCCCGTCGCGTTCGCCCGCGACCACGAGGCGATCCAGCCTGGCCGCGTCTACGTCGCGCCGCCCGATCACCACCTGCTGCTCAAGCGGGGCTACGTCCGCGTCGTCCGCGGCCCGAAAGAGAACGGCTTTCGCCCGGCCGTCGATCCGATGTTCCGCACCGCCGCCCACACCCAGGGCCCGCGGGTGATCGGCGTCGTGCTCTCGGGCGGCCTCAACGACGGCACCCACGGGCTGGCGCAGATCGTCGCGGCCGACGGCGTCGCGCTCGCCCAGGACCCACAAGACGCGCTCATCCCGAGCATGCCGCTCAGCGCGATCCAGAACGTCGAGGTCCGCCGCGTCCTGCGAGCGGTCGACATCCCCGCCGCGCTGATCGACCTCGTCGGCGAGCCCCTCCCGAGGAGGCCCCCCGTGCCCGACGAGACCCCCGACATCGCCGAGGCCGGCGACAGCCTGCAAATTCACACGCCCCCCGGCACGCCCGCCCCCTACACCTGCCCCGAGTGCGGCGGTGCCCTGTGGGAGTCCAAGGACACCGGCAAGCTGCTGCGCTTTAGCTGCCACGTCGGCCACGCCTACACCGCGGAGATCCTCGCCGCCGAGCAGCAGCACAACCTCGAGATGGCCCTGTGGACCGCCCTGCGCGCGCTGGAGGAGAACACCGTGCTGTGCCGTCGCATGGCCGAGCGCACCGAGAACTCCGGCTTCGCCGACCTCGGTCGCCGCTACCACACCGACGCCGATCAAAGCGAGGAGCGCGCTGCGCTGCTTCGCAAGGTCCTGCAAAACGGCGGCGTCGTCGCGACATCCAGGCCCAGCGACGTCGTCGCCGACATCGACTCTCCATGACCTCGCCGACCGCCATCGACGACCCCCTGGACCCGACCGACCCCGAGGATGGCGGCTCCGACACCAAGGAGTCCGCCGCGCTCGCGTGGCCGGAGCGCCGGCCGGGCGAGCATTTCCCGGTCGTCGGCGTCGGGGCGGCGTCGGGCGGCTTCGAGGCCTTCCTCGAGCTGCTACAGGCCCTGCCGGCCGACCTCGGCATGGCGATCGTGTTCATCTCGCACCTCTCGGATGGCCGCGACGACGACCTCGTCCGCGCCTTCACCCAGCGCACGCAGCTGACCGTCCAGCTCGTCACCGAGCCGACCCCGATCGCGCCGGACCACCTCTACGTGATGCCGCACGGCACCTACCTGAGCTCGCGCGACTGGTCGCTCGTACCGGACCCGCTCGACCCCGGGTATGAGGACTACAGCCCGATCGACCACTTCCTCGGCTCGCTCGCCGCCGACATCGAGTCCTGCGCGATCGCCGTGCTGCTCTCGGGTGGCGGCGTCGACGGCACGCTCGGGGTGCGCGAGGTCAAGGCCGTCGGCGGCATCACCGTCGCGCAGGAGCCGGAGAGCGCCCGCAACGACGCCATGCCGCGCGCCGCGATCACCACCGGCGCGGTCGACCTCATCCTCCCGCCGCAGCAGATCGCCGAGGAACTGCAACGCATCGGCCGGCACCCGTACGTCCGCCAGCCGCCGCAGCGCCGCGGCGGCGATGAGCTCGTGATCCACCCGGAGCAGATGCATCGCATCTTCACGATGCTGCGCTCGACCAGCGGCGTCGACTTCACACACTACAAACCGCCGACGATCCGCCGCCGCCTGCACCGCCGCATGGTCCTGCACAAGATCGACTCCGTCGATCTGTACATCAAGTATCTGCGCGAGACCCCCGACGAGGTCGGCAAGCTCTACCGCGACCTGCTGATCCACGTCACCCGCTTCTTTCGCGACCCCGAGTCCTTCAAGGCGCTCACCGCCGAGGTCTTCCCCCACATCTTGCGGGACACGGGTACCTCGAGCCCGATCCGCATCTGGTTGCCCGGCTGCTCGACCGGCGAGGAGGCCTACTCGATCGCGATCGCCATCCTCGAGTTCCTCAACGGCGACGGCCACGCCGCCCAGGTGCAGATCTTCGCCACCGACGTCAGCGAGACCGCGGTCGAGCAGGCGCGCATCGGCGTCTACCCGAACAGCATCGCCAGCGACGTCGGCCCCGAGCGCCTGCGCCGCTACTTCACCCGCGTCGACGGCAAGTGCCGCATCAACAAGGTCGTGCGCGACCTGTGCGTGTTCGCCCGGCAAGACCTCACCCGCGACCCGCCGTTCTCCAAGCTCGACCTCATCCTCTGCCGCAACGTGCTCATCTATATGGGCACAGTCCTCCAGCGCAAGCTGATGAACGTGTTCCACTACGCGCTCAAGCCCAGCGGTTATCTGATGCTCGGCGGCGCCGAGACGGTCGGCGGGCAGGGCGAGCTGTTCACGGTCGTCGACAAGAAGCACCGAATCTTCGCCAAGAAGCAGGTCGACAAGTCCGTCTATACCGAGATCCCGCTCGAGTACCGGGCCGGTCGCGGGCCGGCGCCCGGCCCCCGCCTGGGGCAGGAGCCCGCGGCGGCCTCGAACATGCGGACCGAGGTCAACCGCCTGATCCTCGACCGCTACGGCCCGCCGGGCGTCGTCGTCGACGCCCAGTTCCAGATCATCCAGTTTCGCGGCAAGACCGGCGACTTCCTCGAGCCCGCCCCCGGCGACGCCGCGCAGAGCCTCAACGTCCTCAAGATGGCCCGCGAGGGCCTGCTACACGGCCTGCAGGCGGCGCTCTTCAGCGCCCGCAAGACCGAGACCCCCGTGCGCAAGCAGGGCCTGCGCGTGCACGCTGGCGGCCGCTTCCGCGACATCCACGTGCAGGTCGTGCCGCTCGCCGCCCCGGGCGAGGGTCGCCACTACCTCGTGCTCTTCGAGGACGTGCGCGCCGAGGACGACGAGCGTCCGCCGCCGCCGGCGCCGGCCGATGACCACCTGTCACAGATCCAGGACGAGCTCGCCGCCAGCCGCGAGTACCTGCAATCCATCATTCAAGACCTCGAGGCCGCCAACGAGGAGCTGCAATCCGCCAACGAGGAGATCCTCTCGAGCAACGAGGAGCTGCAGAGCACCAACGAGGAGCTCGACACCGCGAAGGAGGAGCTGCAGAGCACCAACGAGGAGCTCAACACGGTCAACGAGGAGCTGCATGGCCGCAACGAGGAGCTCAGCCGCGTCAACAGCGACCTGCTCAATCTCCTCGGCTCGGTCGAGATAGCGATCGTCATCGTCGGCGCCGACCTGGCGATCCGCCGCTTCACCCCGATGGCGGAGAAGATCCTCAACCTGATCCCGACCGACCTCGGGCGCCCGATCAGCCAGATCAAACCCAACATCGACTGCCCCGAGCTCGAGCGCATGATCACCCACGTGATCGCCACCGTCGAGGTCCAGGAGCAAAACGTCCGTGACCGCGACGGCAACTGGTACACGCTGCGCATCCGGCCCTACAAGAACGTCGACAACCGCATCGACGGTGCTGTCCTCACCCTCTTCAACATCGCCAGCCGCCGCCATGAGCTCGAGCTGCGCCAGGCCCACGAGAACATCGCCGCCATCATCGAGACCGCCCACGAGTCCATCCTCGTCCTCGACGGCCAGATGCGCGTGCAGTTCCTCAACCGCGCCTTCTCCCGCCACTTCGCCCTGCCCCGCGAGCGGGCCCTCGAGCACCTGCTCTTCGACCTCGCCGACGGCGCCTGGAACATCCCCCAGCTGCGTCACCTCCTCGCCGGGCTCACCCCCGGCCGCAGCCGCGTCGAGGCCGTGCGCCTCGACCACGACTTCGGCGAGATCGGCCGCCGGCACGTGCGCATCAACGCCTGCTGCATCCCCGGCTTCGAGCCGAGCGCGAGCCTCGTGGTCCTGGCGATCGCCGACGCCGGGCCGACCCGCCTCGAGACCGACGCCGGCATGGAGGCGGGCGTCTGAGCCCGCCGGTCGGCGCCATGACCGACCCCGACGAGAACACCCGGCTCATCGCCGAGAACGCCCGGCTGCGCCACTCGCTGGCGCGACAGGAGGCCCAACAGGCCGCCGAGCGCAGGGCCTTGCGCATCGAGCTCGAGTCGGCCACCCACCAGCACCAGTACCTCACCGAGTCGGTCGACTGGTACGCCGAGCTCTACGAGTTCGCGCCGATCGCCTACCTCGCGCTCGATGTCACCGGCCTGATCCGCGAGATCAACCTCACCGGCGCCGCGTTGCTCGGCATGGAGCGCCAGCACCTGCTCGGCCGGCCGATGCGCCTGCACGTCGTCGCCGACGACCGCCGCGTCTTCCTCGAGCACGTCTATCGCTGCCGCCGCGAGAACGGGGCCGTCGTCAGCGAGCTGCGGATCCTCGCCAGGGATGGTGGCGAGCTGCCGGCCCAGCTGATCAGCCGCCGCGGCTTCGGCGGCGACGGACCGATCACGCTGCGCACCGCGATCTTCGACCTCAGCGAGCGCAAGCGGGCCGAGGCCGACCTGCTGCTGAGCCACCGCCGCCTGAGCCTCGCGCTGGCCGTCAGCCAGGCCGGCCTGCACGAGTATATCGTCGGCGAGCCCGGCATGCAGACCAGCGCGCGCTGGGCAGAGGTCCTCGGCCTGCCGCCCGCCGACACCGCCGACGCCGCGCTGCGCGAGTGGTTCGAGGCGCGCATCGACCCGGCCGACGCCGAGGCCCGCGCGCAGGCCCTCGCGGCCTTCCTCGCCGGCACCAGCCCGACCTACGCCGCCGAATTTCGCGTGCAGCGCCGCGACCGCGTCTGGATCTGGGTGCGCGAGCTCGCCGACGCGGCCCAGCGCGCCCTGGATGGCCGCCCGAGCCGCGTCGTCGGCGTGCTGCTCGACATCAGCGAGGAGAAGCGGCGGCTCGCCGAGGCCGAGCGGCGCACCGCCCAGCTGCGCGAGCTCTCGGCCGCCCTCTACCAGGTCGAGGAGAACGAGCGCCGCGAGCTGGCGACCCTGCTACACGACGACCTCGGCCAGCGCCTGGTCGCCGCCCAGCTCCAGCTCGCCGCGATGGTCCGCAAGGCGCAGCCGCCGGTGTCGGCCGGCCTCGACGGGGTCGTGCAGATGCTATGCGGCGCACAGGACACGATCCGCTCGCTGAGCTTTCAGCTCAGCCCGCCGATCCTGCACGAGCTCGGGCTGGTAGCCGCGCTACGCTGGCTCGCCGCGGAGCTCGAGCGAACGATCGGGCTCGCCGTCGCCGTCGAGGCCGAGGAGCCGCTGCCGCCGCTGCTCGGCGCCCCGGAGTTCGTGCTGTTCCGGTCCGTCCGCGAGCTGCTGCTCAACGTCGCCAAGCACGCCGGCGTCCGCGAGGCCCGCGTCATCGTCCGCGACAGCCCGGACTCGCCGTATTGCGAGCTCTGCGTCGAGGACCTCGGGGTCGGCTTCTCCGCCGAGCGCCCGACCAGCGAGCACCCGCACGCCCGCAGCTTCGGCCTGCTCAGCATCTATGAGCGCATCGACGGCCTCGGCGGCCGTGTGCTCGTCACCAGCACCCCCGGCGTCGGCACGAAGGTGATGTTGATGATGCGACGCGACGACTTCGACGACGAATCGCCGGAGCCCTGAAACAGCCTGATGCCACGGTGCACCAGGCGCCGACTCAGGCGAGCCCGGCGGTCGGGGTGGTACTGGCGCTGGGGCGCAGCAGACCATGCTCGACGGCGTAGCGGGTCAACGCGGCTGTCGACCGCAGCCCGAGCTGACGCGAGATACAGGCCTTGTGCGACTCGACGGTCTTGAGGGATATATTGAGCTCACTGGCGATCTGCTTGCCTGTGCAACCGTCGGCGACGAGGCGAAGGACCTCCATCTGCCGCGCCGTCAGCTCACCGGAGCCCTCGCGGGTGACGGCGGTCGGCGGGGCCCAGTTGGACTCGAGGCCCAGGCGCGGGCTGACGTGCGTCTCGCCGCGGCTGATCCGCAGCAGCGCCGCGACCAGCTCCTGCGGCGTCGTATCCTTGAGGATGTAGCCGCGGGCCCCGGCCGCGAAGGCGTCGCGTACGTGGTGCAGGTCCGCGTGCCGCGTGACGAACACGCAGCGGGTGCTCG
>JAYUXQ010000233.1:0-2032 GCA_043752905.1 Nannocystis sp.
GCGAAGGTCGACGTCGTGATGCGGCAGGACCACCGCGCCGGCGAGAAGCTCTTCATCGACTACTCGGGCAAGCGGCCGACGATCTGGAACCGCGACACCCGAGGTCCTCGTGCCCGATCAGCTGCGCAGCGCGGTGTCGGGCCCGCACCGCCACGATCCGGTGCTCAAGCCCTCGGCCACCGCGCCTGCATGGCCGGCCACACCGACCTGCGCGCCGCTCGGGCCGATCGAGCTCCTCGACGGCGCCCGTCGTGACGTCGAGGTCAAAGGGGAGTGAGGTCTCGCCGAGGAGGTGAGATCGATGAAGAAGAGCGAACGGAAGACGAGTGAGGCGTTCAAGCGGAAGGTCCTGGCACGCTGGCGGCTGTTGTCGGTGCGCGGGATACAGGCCGAGCGAGCGGCGGTTCAGGCCTGCGTGCTGTTCGCGCCCGAGCATCGCGGCTCACGACCGGACCCGCGTGCGAGGGCTCGCCCGCCCCAGTACCCAGGGCCGTTGAGGAATTCCCGACTGAAACCTCTTAAGCGCGATATGAGGGTTGTCTGTGGGTCCAGGTCGTGACGTGGCAGGACCAAACGCCATGTCCGGATCCGGATGCGGGCATGGGGCTAGCGGTCGGCTCGCTGCGCCCTCACTGCGACAGCAAATATTCGGCGGCCCGGGCCACCTCCGGCATGATGTCGCGGCGCAGCCGTTCGGCCAGCGCGCGGCCTTTTTGGCGATCGTATCGTCCGACGGCATACAGCGCGAACTCGCGGGCGTCCGGTCGGGCGATCGGCGCCAGGGCGATCGACTCGAGCAGGGCGGCCGCCTCCTCGCAGGTCTCCTCGCCGACCTCGACGCAGTTCTCCGCGAGGTGGCTGACCGGCAGCAGCAGGTCATCCCCGAGGCCCCCGCGCGCCAGCCCGGCGCGGACCTCCGCCAGCAGCTCCGGGTGATAGCGGGCGCAGCGATAGCCGATGTGCGACGCGGCGACCTCCTGCACCAGCGCCCGGGGATCGTGAAGCCACCCCGCAAAGGCCGTGCACAGCGTCTTCTCGTCCTCCTCCGCGAGCCCATCGCCGTCGAGGCCGCTGAGCACGGCCGCCGCCGTACGGTCGTCGGAGTCCGCGATGATGCCCTGAAGCGTCGGCCACAGGCGCATGCCGGCGAACTTCCACAGGTTGCAGTAGCCGGTGCGGCGCAGCTCCGGGTCCACCAGGTCCGCGAGGTACGCGACGATCTCCTTGTCGCGGCCGAGCCCGACCGAGAACTCGGTGTACACGGCGACGAGCGCGTGGGGGTCGAGCACGCCGGGCGCGGCCATGTGCTCGCGCAGGCACGCGAGCAGCGCGTCGTCGGCGACCTCGCCGATCTTCCCGCCGCGCTTGAGCGCCTGGGTGGTCCTGCCGAGGCGATCGAGCGCGAGCCGGGCGAGCTCCGGATCCGCCTCGCCGAGCAGGCGGCACTCGAGCGCCAGCGAGGCGTGCAGGTCCTCGAACTCGAGCGCGCCGATGTCGTCGAAGAAGCGGTAGCCGTCCTCGCACTCGTGGAAGTACCCGCCCTCGACCTTGCACGTGGCGACCGATCGCTTGATCAGGCGCAGCAGCGGGGTGTCCGGCAGCGGCTCCGCGGCGCGGGTGCTCGTGACCAGGGCTGACGACGGCGTCGCGTCCGATGAGCCCGACGAGCAGGCGAACATACCGAGCCCGAGCAAGATGCATACGAGACGCATCAGTGGATCTTACCCGGTCACCCCGCGCGGTGGCGCCCGCGACCGCTCAGCGCGTGCGTAGCAGCTCCCACGCGCGCTCGCCCGGGGTCGGCGGCCCGGGTGGTGGGACCACGGTCGACGCCTCCTGCGCCGACGCGACCTCCTCCGGGCTCGGCCCTTTCGGAAAAGACGCCGAAGAGCAGGCCGCGACCATGTCGCCATTGCCCCGCGGATCGAAGCTATACCGATCGCGGTAGGGACAGCCCTCCCCTTTCGGATTGGGCCGCCCCCCGCACAGATCCGAGCGTGCGCTGCTAACGCACTCGGCTCCTACCTCGGGT
>JAYUXQ010000234.1:0-5187 GCA_043752905.1 Nannocystis sp.
CCCATCAGGTCGCGCCACTTCTGGATCGCGTTGTCACCCTCGAGGATCATGGCGACCACCGGACCCTCGGTCATGAAGGTGACCAGCGAGCCGAAGAAGGGCCGCGCCTTGTGGACGGCGTAGAAGCCCTCGGCCTGGGTCTGGCTCAGACAGATCGTCTTGAGCGCGACCACGCGGAGACCGGCCTCCTGGATCTTGGAGAGGATGCCGCCCTGGTGACCGGAGGTGACAGCGTCGGGCTTGATGATGGCGAAGGTGCGTTGCATGGCGTTTTAGAGGGTCGCGGCGCGGCCGCGAGCGCGCGCAACCTAGCAGATGCGCGCGCTCGCGGGTAGGCCAGGCCGCGTGACGCACCGCAAGGGATCCGGGCCCGGGCCCCGGGCGTCAGGGAGGTTCGGCGCCGGACGCGGTCAAGAGCTCGATGGGGCATTGGAGCATTGGGGCATTGGATGATGGAATCATGGCCGCGGACACAGCAGCTCGACGCGCAGACCCGAGAGCGGGTGGCGTGCGACGCCCGACAGCCACGGCTGCACGAGGTACCACGCCTCCGGCTGATCGATCGGCCGCACCGGGACCGCGTCGCCGAGCCAGCGATCGAGATCCGCGGCCGCGCTGTCGCGCTGCGGACCCGGGGGTAGACGCGCGTAGGCCTCGAAGGCGAGGTCGTAGGCCGGATCGCAGAAGCCGCTGAAGTTGTCGGGTGCGCGGCATGTGAACGGCGCGAGGAAATTCTGCGCGTCGAGGTAGTCGGCGTCGAAGCGCAGCGAATACAGCTGCGCGTCGCTGTGGCCGCCGAGGACGTCGTTGAGGTATGCGGCGCGCCGGGTAATCTCGAGGTCGATGTTCAACGGCCGCAGCGCGTCGCGCAGGATGATCGCCTCCTGTTGCTCGGCCTCGGTCACACCGGTCCAGTAACGCAGCGTCGCTGGCGGTATGACGCCGGCCGCCGCGAGGATCTGCCTGGCCTGGTCGATATCCGCGGCGGGGGGCGCGAAGCGGTGCAGACGCTCGTCGTCGTACGCGCCGCCCAGACCGCGCGGAACAATGCGGGCGCGCAGGGTGGCCCACGCGTCGTTGCGGACCACGCGGTGGTAACGGATCGCGTCGAAGGCGAGGGCGATCGCCTGGCGTAGGGCGCGGTGTTCAGCGTCCAGTTCGTGATCGGGACTTTGCCCGATCTGCGGGTCGCGCATCACGAACACCAGCATGGTGGTCGCCAGCGCCGGGAAGCGCTGCATCGTCGTGCCGTCCGGCGTCGCGCCCGGTCGCATGCGCATGGTCGAGGCGTCGGCGACGACCTCGGCGAACTGACTCTGGCCGGGAGCGAGGACCGCGAGCTCGCCGGCCTGGAACGCGCGCAGGGCCGGCTCGTGATCGCTAAAGTGGGTCAGCGTGACCTCGTCGGCGCCGGGCAGACGCGGGCAGCCGAGGGCGGCGAGGCGGTCGGATGGCGGGGCCCCGGGGTTGCGCAGCAGCACGACGCCCCGCGGCAATTCACTGCGCGTGTGGTCGAGGACGTAGGGCCCGCTGCCGACAGGGTGGCGCGACAGCGGCGGGTGCCCGGCGTCGCGGCCGTCGTGGTACGCGATGCACTCGGCGGGCAGGACCGCGAGCATCGGGCTGGCGAGGACCGCGGGCAGCTCGGGCTGCGGTCGCGTCAGTGTCAGCGTGACGGTGCCGGCGACGTCGTCGGCGGCGATGCCGACGGGTCCGGGCGCGGTGTGGTGGGCGTCGAGGCCGGTGATGCGCCCGGCGAGCAACGCGTACGCGGCGTGGCGCGCCGGGTCGATGCGCAGCAGCGAGGCGGCGACGTCGCTGGCGCGCACGGGTCGCGCCTGTCCTTGCAGACAGGGTTCGGCGGCGAAGTGGCGCGCGTCGGGGCCGGTTCGCAGCGTCAGCGTCCAGGTCCGTCCGTCGTCGCTGACGCGCGGCGACTCGGCGAGGATCTCGGGGCGCAGCGCGGCCGGTCCGCTTCGTGGATCTTCCGCGTCCCACTCGAGCAGCGTGTCGTAGATCTGCGACGTGATGCGCCGGCTCACGGCGTCACTCGCGTCGGCTGGATCGAGGGAATGGATCGGCGTCTCGAGCGACAGCCGCAGCGGGCCCGCGGGCGCACGCTGGAAGGCGTTCGCGCCGGCGCCGACGGGACTCGGCGGTGCGCAGGCGGTCAGCGTTGCCAGCGCGAGGACGGCGAAACCGCGCGGGGACGTGGTAGGTTTCGGGCCATGGCTGAAGGCGGCAGCGTCATTCCGGGGGCGTCGAGCGAGGCGGACTTCGCCCACTTGCACCTGCACACCCAGTACAGCCTGCTCGACGGTGCGATCCGCACCAAGGACCTCTGTAAAACGGTCAAGGAGCGGGGGATGAGCTCGGTCGCCGTGACCGACCACGGCAACATGTTCGGGGCGCTCCAGTTCTATCAGGAGGCCAAGGCGCACGGCGTCAAGCCGATCTTCGGCTGCGAGGTCTACCTGTCCGACGGCGACATGAAGGCCCGCGTCGACCGCAAAAACTATCACCTCGTGCTCCTGGCGCGCAACGAGGTCGGTTTTAAAAACTTGCAGTTCCTCGTGTCGAAGGGGCACCTGGAGGGATTCTATTACAATCCCAGGATCGATCGAAAGCTGCTGCGCGAGCACAGCGAGGGGCTCATTGGGCTGTCTGCGTGCCTCGGCGGGCACATCTCGAAGCTGATCAACGCCGGGGACATGGACACCGCGCGCTCGACGGTCCAGGAGTACCAGTCGATCTTCGAGCCGGGCATGTACTTTTTGGAGTTGCAGCCCAACATGATGGAGGCGCAGGAGCGGGTCAACGCCGCGCTCGCGCAGCTCGGGGCCGATGTCGGCGCGCCGCTGGTCGCCACCAACGACTGCCACTACGTCGACCGCGACGAGGCCCACGCGCACGAGGTGCTGATGTGCATGGGGCAGGGGCGCACGCTCGACGACCCCAAGCGCATGAAGCACGACTGCGATGCGTTCTACATCAAGCGCGCCGACGAGATGGCGCCGTACTTTCGCCAGTACCCTGGCGCCTACGAGAACGCCGGCCGGATCGCGGCGATGTGCAACGTCGAGCTCAAGCTCGGCAAGCCCGAGCTGCCGGACTTCAAGCTGCCCGAGGGCACCGACGAGGACCTGCCAGGCTACCTGCGCAAGGTCGCGTTCGAGGGCCTCGAGACGCGGTTTCGCGAGTTGACGAAGCGAGGCCAGCGCTTCGATCCGGACCTGTACCGCGAGCGCCTGCGCTTCGAGCTCGACGTCATCGTGCAGATGAAGTTCCCGGGCTACTTCCTGATCGTGTGGGACTTCATCCGGCACGCCAAGAACATCGGCGTGCCGGTCGGTCCGGGCCGTGGATCCGGCGCCGGCAGCCTGGTCGCGTACGCGCTGCGGATCACCGACCTCGACCCGATCCAGTACAGCCTGCTGTTCGAGCGCTTCCTCAACCCCGAGCGCGTGTCGATGCCGGACTTCGACATCGACTTTTGCATGGACCGCCGCGAGGAGGTGATCCAGTACGTGACCGAGCGTTACGGCGTCGATCACGTGGCCCAGATCGCGACCTTCCACAGCTTGAAGGCGCGAGGGCTGGTGCGCGACGTGTGCCGCGTGATGGGCCTGCAGCCGTCGGAGGCCAACGAGATCGCCAAGGCGGTGCCGGAGGGCCCGAAGGTGACGCTGTCGATGGCGCTCGCCGACCCGGTCGTGCTCAAGGACAAGGTCAAGAAGAACCCCGAGCTGGCCGCGAAGTACCAGGACGCGATCATGGTCGCGGAGGGCAGCGGTAAGCTGAGGCAGCGCGCCCGCGACGACGCCAGGGTCGCCGAGGTGCTCAAGATCGGCACGGCGCTCGAGGGCCTCAACCGCCACGCGGGCATGCATGCGGCCGGCATCGTGATCAGCAACGGCAAGCTGTGGGAGCACGTGCCGTGCTTCCAGGCCGACGGCAAGATCGTCACGCAGTACACGATGAACGACGTCGAGCTCGCGGGCCTGGTGAAGTTCGACTTCCTCGGCCTCAAGACGCTGACGGTGCTGTCGACCGCGGTCGGGCTGATCAATGAAGTGCGCGCCGTCGACAGGCAGGAGCCGTTTGACCTCGCCGAGATCCCGATGGACGACGCGGGGGTCTACGAGATGATCAGCCGCGGCGACACAACCGGCGTGTTCCAGCTCGAGTCCAGCGGCTTCAAGGACCTGCTCAAGAAGCTGCGGCCCGACACGTTCGGCGACATCGTCGCCGCGGTCGCGCTGTACCGGCCCGGGCCGCTCGAGGGCGGCATGGTCGACCAGTTCATCGACTGCAAGCACGGCCGCAAGCAGATCGAGTACCCGCACCCGCTGCTCGAGGAGGTGCTCAAGGAGACGTACGGCGTGTTCGTGTACCAGGAGCAGGTCATGCAGGCGGCCCAGGTGCTGGCAGGCTTTAGCCTCGGGTCCGCGGACATGATGCGTCGCGCGATGGGCAAGAAGAAACAGTCCGAGATGGACAAGCAGCGCAAGCTGTTCGTCGACGGCTGCGCGAGCGCCTCGAGCATCCCGCACGAGAAGGCGAGCGAGATCTTCGACCTGATCGACAAGTTCGCCGGCTACGGTTTCAACAAGTCGCACTCGGCCGCGTACGGGCTGATCACGTATCAGACGGCGTACCTGAAGCATCACCACGAGGCGTCATTCATGGCGGCGCTGATGACCTGCGACAAGGCGAACAACGACAACGTCGTCAAGTTCATCGCCGAGGCGAGGTCGATGGGCCTGACCGTGCTCTCGCCGGACGTCAACGAGTCCGGCCGCGACTTCTCGGTGGTCAGGCGCCGCAAGGACGACGGCTCGCACGAGGAGCAGATCCGGTTCGGGCTGGCCGGTGTGCGCGGCGTCGGCGAGAACGCGGTCGACGCGATCCTCCACGCGAGGAAGTCGGGCGGCAACTTCGTCAGCCTGTTCGAGCTGTGCCGCCGCGTCGATCTGAAGAAGGTCAACAAGCGCACGCTCGAGGGGCTCACCTGCGCCGGCGCGTTCGACCTGGTGTCTGCCGGCCGCGACCGCGCGGTGGTCCTGGGGGCGATCGAGTCCGCGGTGGAACAGGGGCAGGGCGCCTCGCGGGACCGCGACAGCGGGCAAAAAGGCCTGTTCGACATGTTCGCCGCGCAGACGCCGGTGTACGTCGAGAACTATCCCG
>JAYUXQ010000235.1:0-2031 GCA_043752905.1 Nannocystis sp.
GGCGACGCGGGCACGCAGCGCGGGGTCTTCAGGGGGAGGGACGGCCTGGGTGAGCGCGTCGGTGTCACTACAGGCGGTCAAGGGCGGCAGGGCGGCGAGGGCGGTGACGGCCTTCTCGACGGCGACGGCGTCGGCGTCGGCGAGGATGTCGACGAGCGCGTCGAGGCTGTCGCGTCGTTGATCGAGGCAGGCGGTGCGCAGGTCGAACAGCTGGTCGGACTGGCGGGCGGCGTGGTGGGTCTCGCAGGCCTCCGCGCGCATCGCCAGCCAGGTCTGCGCGTAGGTGTCGAGGCCGGGTTGTACGCGGGCCCAGGTGTCGTCGGCGTAGGCGAGGCCGGTGCTGGCGATCGCGGTCTGGACCGCGGCGCTGCGGGTCGGATCCCAGATGTCGACGAGCTCGGCGTCGATGCCCTGACACACGGGCGTCGCGGTCGGTAGCAGCGCGGCGGCGCCGAAGCTGCTGGCGCCGACGAAGCCGACGAGGCCCGCGGTGGCGAGCCAGCGGCGGCGGGTCTGCGCGGGATCTTTGGCGAGCTCGGTGAGCAGCGCGGACATCGACGGCCAGCGCCTGTCGGCGTCGACGGCGAGGCCGCGCAGCAGCACGCGACGTAGCCATCCCGGCACACGGGCGTGGCCGGCGGGCTCCAGCAAGCGCCCGGTGGTCACGCCGGCGATCAGCGTCCCGAGGCTGCTGCAGTCGAAGGGTGGGACGCCGTGGAGGCCCTCGTGGAGGCTGACGCAGAAGCTGAACTGGTCGCTCGCAGCGGTGGCGGGGCGGCCCTCGTGCTGTTCGGGGGCCATGTACGCGGGGGTGCCCATGATCGCGCCGGTGCGGGTCAGCGGCGTGTCGAGCAGGCTGTTGCCGTCGTGGTTGTAGGCGCCGCTCCCGGGGGTGGCGGACAGCTCCTCGCTGCCGGCGTGTTCGGCGGCGCGGGCGAGGCCGAAGTCGAGGACCTTGACGGCACCCTCGTCGCCGACGAGCACGTTGTGGGGCTTGAAGTCGCGGTGGATGATGCCGGCGCGGTGGGCCGCCTCGAGGCCACGTCCGGCCTTGATGAAGGTGTCGAGCACCTCACGCCACGGCTTGACCTGGTTTTGCTTGAGCCAGGCGTCGAGGCTGAGTCCGCGGACGAACTCCATGGCGATGTAGATCTGGTCCGCGAGGGCGCCGACCTCGTGGACGGTGACGATGTTGGGGTGCGACAGGCGAGCCATCGCCTGGGCCTCGCGCAGCAGGCGGGTGCGGCCGCTGTCGTCGCGGCGGGTGACCTCGCCACGGAGCACCTTGACGGCGATCTTGCGGTCGAGCTGGTCGTCGTAGGCGGTGTAGACCACGCCCATGCCGCCCTCGCCGAGGCGGTCGAGGATCGTGAAGCGGCCGATCTTGACCGGGGTGGCCTTGCCGCGAAACAGGCGGCCCTTGAGCAGCAGTTTGGCGCGGCGCTCCTCGTCGTCGGGTGGGGGCAGGGCGGCGCGGCTGGCCCCGTCGCCGTTGCTGAGGAGGGTCGGGGCCAGCAGCGGGGACGCGGGGTCTTCGGGTCGCGGGTCGTCGGGGGCGGGGGTCCGGGTCCGGTCGAGCTCGAGCGGCAGGGGGGTGAGCGTCCTGTCGAGCGCGGGGCTCGGCGGCGTGTGGGTGCGGGCGAGCGCCAGCTCGAGGGGCGCGTCAGCGTCGGACGGGACCACGGCGTGAACGATCCCGGGGGCCTGCGGTTCGTCTGTCATGGCCGCTCTCCGAAGTGCACGCATCATCGTGGGAGAGGAGTGACCCTCGCCGCCCAAACAATTGCGCAGATCGAGGGGACATCGAAGCGGCAGCGACCCCTCACTTGGGCGGCGGCTTGAGGTCGTCCCGGAGTCGGCGGGCCCAGCTCTCGAGGTCCGAGACGGTGCTCTGGAGCAGCGCGGGCGTGGCCGCGAGCGTGGCGAGCTGGGTCTCGAGCAGCTGCTTGGCGCGGCGGATGCGCGTCCGGGCCGTGCCCTCCGGGATCTCGAGCACGTCGGCGATGTCCTTGGCCGTCATGTTCTCCCAGT
>JAYUXQ010000236.1:0-2031 GCA_043752905.1 Nannocystis sp.
GGCGAGGTGGACGCGGAGCTGGCGAGCTCGGACCTGGTGGTCGAGGGCGAGTACCACTTCGAGGGCACCACGCACGCGGCGATCGAGCCGCACTGCGCATTGGCCCACGTCGAGACCAACGGGATCTTGACGGTGTGGTCGGCGACGCAGGTGTCGCACTATCTGCATCGGGAATTGGCCAAGGTGCTCGAGCTGCCGCCGCACCGGATCCGCGTGATCCAGCCGCCGCTGGGCGGGGCCTTCGGCGGCAAGAGCGAGCCCTTCGACCTCGAGTTCTGCGTCAGCAAACTCGCGATGATCACGAAGCGGCCCGTGAAGCTGCTGTACACCCGCGAGGAGGTGTTCTACGCGCATCGTGGTCGCCACCCGATGAAGATGAAGTTTCGCACGGGCTTCGCGCGGGACGGCAAGATCAAGGCGGTCGACGCGAAGACGATCCTCGACGGCGGGGCCTACTCGAGCTTTGGCCTGGTGACGACGTACTACTCGGGCCAGCTGCTGTGCGCGCCGTATGCCTTCGGGACCTACCGCTTCGACAGCACGCGCGCGTACACCAACAAGCCGGCGTGCGGACCCAAGCGCGGGCACGGCTCGGTGCAGCCGCGCTTCGCGATGGAGATCCAGCTCGACAAGGCCGCGGTGGCCCTGGGCATCGACCCGATCGACCTGCGCCGGCGCAACGACATCGGCAGCGACACGCAGACGATCAACGAGTTTCGCGTCGGGTCCAACGGGTTCGCGGAGTGCTTGGACAAGGTCGAGGCGGCCTCGGGCTGGCGCGAGCGGCGGGCGACGCTGCCGTATGGGCGGGGCCTCGGGGTCGCGGGCTCGACCTACATCTCGGGCACCAATTACCCGATCTACCCCAACGAGATGCCGCAGGCGGGCGTGCAGGTCTGTCTCGACCGCAGCGGCCGCGCGCGGGTGTTTAGCGGCGCCAACGACATTGGACAGGGCAGCAACACGATGCTCGCCGTCATTGTCAGCGAGGAGCTGGGGCTGCCGCTCGACGACATCCGCGTGCTCTCGGCGGACACGGACCTGTGCCCGGTCGACCTCGGGGCGTACAGCTCGCGCATCACGCTGATGGTCGGCAACGCCTGTCTGGCGGCGGCCCAGAAATTGCGCAGCAAGGTGTGCGAGAGCGTGGCGCGGCGCTGGAAGGTGCCCAAGAACCGGGTGGTGCTGGCCGGTCGCATGGCGATCGACCGTGAGGACCCCGAGCGCAACATCTCGAGCGCGGAGGCCTTCGTGTGGGCGGAGACCGACCACGGCCTGCTCGGCGAGGTCGGCAGCTACAACACCCCGAAGGACCGCCACGGCGAGTACCGCGGCGGGACGATCGGCGCGTCGCCGGCGTACAGCTTCACGGCGCATTTGGCCGAGGTCGAGGTCGACCCGGAGACCGGCATCGTCGACGTCAAGAAGATCTGGGTCGCGCACGACTGCGGCAAGGCCCTGAGCAAGCGCATCGTCGAGGGCCAGATCGAGGGCTCGACGTACATGGGCTTCGGGGAGGCGCTGATGGAGGCGCACCTGGTGGACGCGCAGCATCGTGGCGCGCACGCGGGGCCGAGCCTGCTCGACTACCGCATCCCGACCTTCCTCGACACGCCGGAGATCGCGGCGATGATCGTCGAGGCGCCGGACGCCAACGGGCCGTACGGGGCCAAGGAGGCCGGCGAGGGGCCGCTGCACTCGACGATTCCGGCGATCGCCAACGCGATCTACGACGCGGTCGGCGTCCGCATCGACCGCCTGCCGTTCACGCCCTCGCGCGTGCTGGCGGCGATCCAGGAGCGCCAGCGGCGGGAGCAGGCGGGCGAGTTGCCGCCACACAAGCCCCCGTGTGGGCCAGTACACGACGTCGAGAGGAAGATCGCCTGATGCTGCGCCTCCCGAAATTCGAGGTCGAGAGCCCCGACACGATCGAGGGCGTGGTCAATGCGCTCCAGCGGCGGCCCGGGGCGCGGCTGATCGCCGGCGGCACGGACATCCTGCCCAACTTGAAGCACTTCCTCGACACGCCGC
>JAYUXQ010000237.1:0-5185 GCA_043752905.1 Nannocystis sp.
CCGCTCGCGCCGATCAGCCCCGAGGCCGCGACCATCAAGCCGCTCGACGACCCGCGACGCACCGGCCAGGACCAGCCCTCACTCGTCGCCCCGCCCAACAACGTCTCGCCGGTGTCGACCACCGCGGGCATGGGCGGACGAACGATCTCCGCCAACGACCCCGAGGCCAAGCGCGCCCGCGCCGAGCTCGAGGGCACCGCGCTGTCGTCCGACAAGGCCGCCCTCGCCGACGTGCCCGCTCGCCTGCCGCCGCTGCAGCGCGGCGCCTGGTGGTCGATGTTCGGCGCGTTCGCGCTGGCCAGCACCGGGGGCGTGTTCGCTGGCCTCGCCGAGGTCCAGGAGGACAAGGCCGAGCGCCTGGCGATCACCCTCGACACCAACACCGGCATGCAGCTGCCCTACGCCGACATCCAGGGCGAGTACGGCGACATCCTCCGCGTCGGTCGCCGTGACGCCGGCGTCGCCAGGGGCTTCCTCGCCGGCGGCGCCGGCTTCCTGGTCGCCGGCGTCACCCTCTTCATCGTCCACGCCGTGCGCGTCCGCAAGGCCGACAGCGCCCGCGATGGCCGCAGCGCCCGCATCGGCATGGCCCGCGGCGGCCTCGAGGTCCGGTTCTAGCCATGCCGCGTCCACCCCCACGAACGCGAACCTGGTCTCGCGGACATGTCCTCGCGGCCCTGGCCCTCGGGACAGCTCTCGGCGCCTGCTTCAACCCACCCGCCGCCGACGTGATGTTCTCGTGCTCCTCCGAAGTCGACGCGGTCTGCCCGGACGGCTACACCTGCGAGGCCGATGGCTGCTGCCACCGCGACGGCAGCGACGTCGCGGCCGAGTTCGGCGGCTGCGGGCTCGGCAAGGGCGACAGCGCCGGACCGACCACAGCAGCCACGGACGCGACCACCACGTCCTCCGCATCGACCTCCGCTACATCCGGCACCTCTGCCACATCGACCGGCGAGCCGGACACCGGCACGACCGGCGACACCGACGCCAGCACCGACGCCAGCACCGGCGCCGACAGCGAATCTTCGAGCGCAGGCATCACCGAATAGGTCGACGCGCACACCCGAGGGAGCACAGTGGGAATCAAGGACATCTTTAGCAGCAGCGGGCGCAGCAAGAACCGGCTCGACCGGAACATGAAGGCCGTGGTCAACATCTACGGCCAGTCCGCCGACCGCTACCACGCGATGCAGGAGCTGCTGGAGATCGGCACCATCCCGGCGATCGTCGGCGTCATGCGGCGCTTCACCAGCAACGCCAGCAAGAGCATCGAGGACGAGGAGGAGAAGAACTGGCTGTCGAAGCGCCTGACCGACCTCGACAAACCGATCTTGCTCCCGGCCGCGCGCGAGTTCTGCCTCCACAACGACAACATCGCCTGGGTCCTGCGCATCGTCGAGGACCGCGCCAACGAGCGCGAGGAGTGGGAGCTGTTCGACGCCCTCCTCGAGAAGCACCCGCCCGTCTACGAGCGCGACCCCGCAAAAAAGCAGCAGCTCCTCGCGCACATCGCCGAGGTCGACAACCCCCGCGTCGCGCAGATCCTGACCCGGTACCTCGCCGACCCCGACGAGACCATCCGGCTCCACGCCGTCGATGCGCTGCTGGACATCGCCGAGCCCGCCAGCCCCGACCCCGGCCTCATCGACGCCCTCACCGAGCGCCTGGTCCACAAGGACGAGGACTCGCTGCGCCTCAAGACCAAGATCCTCACCGGCCTCGCGCGCCTCAAGTGGGACGTGCGAGCCCACATGGACCGCGTCGTGCCGAACCTCGGCACCGAGCACAGCTTCGACGGCACCGTCATCAAGGAGCGCTAGAACCATGCCCCGCCGCAACGACCTCCGCCGGATCTGCGTCCTTGGCTCGGGCCCGATCGTCATCGGTCAGGCCTGCGAGTTCGACTACTCGGGCACCCAGGCCGTCAAGGCCCTGCGCGAGGAGGGCTACGAGGTCATCCTCATCAACTCCAACCCCGCGACGATCATGACCGACCCGGACCTCGCCGAGCGGACCTACGTCGAGCCGCTCACCCCGGAATTCCTCGAGCGCGTGCTCGCGGCCGAAAAACCGGACGCGCTCCTGCCGACCGTCGGCGGCCAGACCGCCCTCAACCTCGCCATCGAGGCCGGGCGCCAGGGCATCCTCGAGCGCCACGGCGTCGAGCTGCTCGGCGCCCACCTGCCCGCGATCGAGAAGGCCGAGGACCGTGACAAGTTCAAGACCGCGATGATCAAGATCGGCCTCGACGTCCCGCGCAGCGTGTACTGCCACTCGCTCGCCGAGGCCAAGGCCGCCCTGGAGACCATCGGCTTCCCGGCGATCATCCGCGCCAGCTTCACCCTCGGAGGTAGCGGCGCCGCGATCTCGTACAACCGCGACGAGTTCGACGCCCAGGTCGAGCACGGCCTGTCCGAGTCCATGCGCCACGAGATCATGGTCGAGGAGTCCGTGCTCGGCTGGAAAGAGTACGAGCTCGAGGTCATGCGCGACGCCAACGACAACTTCGTCGTCGTGTGTTCGATCGAGAACCTCGACCCGATGGGCGTCCACACCGGCGACAGCATCACGATCGCACCGGCCCAGACCCTCACCGACAAGGAGTACCAGCGCATGCGCGACCAGGCGCGCATGATCGTCACCGAGATCGGCGTCACCACCGGCGGCTGCAACATCCAGTTCGCCGTCGACCCGCGCAGCGGTCGCATGATCGTCATCGAGATGAACCCCCGCGTGTCGCGCTCCTCCGCGCTCGCCTCCAAGGCGACCGGCTTCGCGATCGCCAAGTTCGCCGCCCTGCTCGCCGTCGGCTACACCCTCGACGAGCTCAAGAACGACATCACCCGCGTCACCCCGGCCAGCTTCGAGCCGAGCATCGACTACGTCGTCACCAAGATCCCCCGCTTCGCCTTCGAGAAGTTCCAGGGCACCGACGAGACCCTGACGATCCAGATGAAGTCCGTCGGCGAGGTCATGGCGATCGGCCGCACCTTCCGCGAGTCGCTCGGCAAGGCCATGTGCAGCCTCGAGACCGGCACCTACGGCTTCGACATCCAGGCCCCCGACGCCACCGCCGCCAGCGTCGAGGCGTTGTTGGGTCGCCCGCATCCCCTGCGCCTGTGGCACGTCGGCGCCGCCCTGCGCCTCGGCGTCACTGCCGAGCGCGTACACGAGCTGACGAAGATCGACCCGTGGTTCCTCGGCCAGATCGCCGCCATCATCGCGCTCGAGCAGGACATCGCCGCCGCCCCGACCCTCACCGCACCGCTGCTGCACGCCGCCAAGCGCAGCGGCCTCGCCGACCGTCGCCTCGCAGCGCTACGTGGCGTCGCAGAGTCGGAGATCCGGGCCCTGCGCCTCGCCTCGGGCCTGCGACCGGTCTACAAGCGCATCGACACCTGCGCGGCCGAATTCGCCGCGCACACCCCCTATCTTTACTCGACCTACGAGCAGGAGGACGAGAGCGAGACGACCACCCGTCGCAAGGTCGTCATCCTCGGCGGCGGGCCCAACCGCATCGGTCAGGGCATCGAGTTCGACTACTGCTGCGTCCACGCCGCCTTCGCCCTGCGCGAGGCCGGCTACGAGACGATCATGATCAACTGCAACCCGGAGACGGTCTCGACCGACTACGACACCAGTGATCGCCTCTACTTCGAGCCCCTGACCCGTGAGCACGTGCTCGAGGTCCTCGACCTCGAGTCGCAGCGCGGCGAGATCGTCGGCGTGCTGGTCCAGTTCGGCGGCCAGACCCCCCTCAAGCTCGCCGCCGACATCGAGCGCGCCGGCTACAAGCTCCTGGGCACCAGCGCCGACGCGATCGACATGGCCGAGGACCGCGGCCGCTTCGGCGCCATGGTCGACCGCCTCGGCATCCGCGTGCCGCGCTGGGGCGTCGCCCGCTCGCCCGTCGAGGCCGCCCGCATCGCCCAGGACATCGGCTTCCCCGTGCTCGTGCGCCCGAGCTACGTGCTCGGCGGTCGAGCCATGCGCGTCGTCCACACCCCCGGCGAGCTCGCCGAGTACATGCGCACGGCCGTGCTCGCCAGCCCCGACCACCCCGTACTCGTCGACGAGTTCCTGCACAACGCCACCGAGTTCGACGTCGACGCCATCGCCGACGCCAGCGACTTCGTGATCGCCGGCATCATGGAACACATCGAGGAGGCCGGCGTGCACTCGGGCGACTCCGCGTGCTCGCTGCCCCCCGTCAACGTCGCCCCGGCGATCCTCGACGAGATCCGGCGTGTCACCGCGGCGCTCGCCCGCGAGCTCAAGGTCGTCGGCCTGATGAACGTCCAGTTCGCGCTCCAGGGCGACGCCCTCTACGTGCTCGAGGTCAACCCCCGCGCCTCTCGCACCGTCCCCTTCGTCGCCAAGACCACCGGCATCCCCTACGCCAAGATCGCCGCACGCGTCGCCGCCGGTGAGCCGCTCGCCGGCATGCACCTGCAAGAGCGCATCCCCCGGCACGTCGCGGTCAAGGCCCCCGTGTTTCCGTTCAATAAATTTCCCGGCGTCGACACCATCCTCGGCCCCGAGATGCGCAGCACCGGTGAGGTCATGGGTGTCGCCGACGACTTCGGCGCCGCCTTCCACAAGGCGATGCTCGCCTCGGGCACCCGACTCCCGCAGCAGGGCAAGGTCTTCGTGTCCGTGCGTGACGCCGACAAGGCCGCCGTGTTGCCCGTCGCGCGCCACCTGCGGGCGCTGGGCTTCGACCTCCTCGCCACCCGGGGCACCGCGGCCTTCATCCGCGAGGCCGGGGTCGCCTGCGACGTGGTGAACAAGGTCAAGGAGGGCCGTCCGCACATCGTCGACGCGCTGGTCAACGGCAGCATCGCCATGGTGATCAACACCACGGTGGGCGCGCAGGCCATCGCGGACAGCTTTAGCATCCGGCGCACCGCGCTCACGCAGCGCGTCCCGCACTTCACGACGATCTCCGCGGCGCTGGCGGCCGCCCACGCGATCGAGGCGGCGCGCGCCGGCGAGAAAACCCTCGTCGCCCGCAGCCTCCAGGACTATCATCGGATCCCCGGGGACCTCCCGGACGCCGCGCCGGCGAACCGCGCCGGCTACCGCAGCGACCCCGCTTGATCGCGGCTCTGTCCTGACCCGCCCCCCGACCCCCTCTCGCTTTTTGACCCGGTCATGTCCACCGATCCCAAGATCCCCATGA
>JAYUXQ010000238.1:0-2030 GCA_043752905.1 Nannocystis sp.
GGTCTGACCATTGGCCTCGATCATCGTCCAGTGCACGCCGTCCGGCGAGGCCTGCGTCAGCCACATGCGCAGTCGGCCGTACAGGTGCGTGGTCGGGAATACCTCGGGGACCGCGAGCCCGAGCAGCGCGCGACCACCATAGGCGTTGCCGGTCTTAAAATGGACCGCACGCGCGCCGCTCACCGCCTTGCCGGACTCCCCAGGCCGGTCCGCACAAGTGGCGTCCACCGGGCGCGCGTGCACTTGCGCGCGTGCCCGTGGAGGTCGCTGACGCCGCCGCGCTAGAACAGCGCGACACCGAGGACGACGCCGAACTGCGGCATCGGAGCCTGCTCGCGGAACCCGACGTTCCAGCCGAGCCGCACGAGCCCGGCGACCACGCCGCGGCGGCGTGCGCCGAAGCGAAAGCCGACGCGCGTCTCGGCCTCGACCACGGGACTGACGGCGAGCACCGCGACGCCGCCACCGACGCTGACGAAGCCGCGGTCGCGGGCGCCGAAGCTGCGCATCGCCGTGAGGTGATGGCGGTGGGTTATGAAGCCCTCGAAGTAGCGCTCGGCGAGGCCGGTCGAGAGGGTCAACTGATAGCCGAGCGCCCACGGGCTACGCGGTAAGCGACCGCCGAAGAAAAACGCGAAGTCGAGCGAGGGCAGCGGGCTGATGCCCGCAATGACGCCCGCCAGGAAGGCGAACACGAAGCGGCGAGGCTTCGGTGGCGGGGGAGTTGTGGCGGGCGCGTCCGGCACGGCCGGCGCGCCGAACGGTTCGGGCGCGGGCGCGGCGGCTGGAGGAGCGGGCTCGGGCGCGACGGCTGGAGGCGCGGGCGCGGGGCCGACTTCGGCGGGCGCGGGGCCGACTTCGGCGGGCGCGGGGGCAGCGGGTGGGGCCTCGCTGGCCGGGGCCTGCATGAGAGCTGTCCCGAAGGTCAGGTGAAGGGCGAGGGCGATCATACGGCCCTCCGGCGGCGCTTGCCGTGGGCGAAGATCCAGACGAAGGGCGCGAGCAGCCACAGCGCGGCGGGGCTGGTGCGCGTGGCGATGCTGCACGGGATGTAGACGAGGTCGCCGCCGATCTCGTCGAGGTTGATCTCGATCGACTTGCCCCGCACGCCGGCGGCGGACACCGGCGTCAGCGTGACGTGGTCATCGCCCGCGGGCACGACGATCTGCCCGGGGTAACTGCCGAACACGAAGCGCTGGCCGCTCGTCAGCACGGCCTCGATGTAGCCGCCTTCCGCGAGGTACGCGGCGTCCAGACCCTCGACATCGATCTCGATGTCGTCGCCGAGGCCGCAGCAGCCGTTGTCGTCGCGGCTGTAGCGGGCCTCGATGAGCTCGAGCGCGGCCGGGGGCGCGGAGGCGGTCGCGTCGCCGCGGACCTGCACCGCGCCCTGGTACGAGCCGAAGCTGTTGTCCTCGCACTCGAGGCTGTAGCTGTGCGACGGCGTCAGCGGCGTGGCGGGGGTGAAGGTGAAGATGACGTTGGCCGAGGTGTCGCCCGGCAGCTCGTCGTAAGCGGCGTCGCAGGCCGCGGTGGTGGTCATCTCGACCGCGGCGGCGATCACATCCTTCGATGCCTCATCGAGGAAGTTGCAGTTCGCGGGCTTCGTCGTCGGCCCGTCGTCGCAGCTGACGAGCTTCCACGGGTGGGCGTCGATCGGTACCTCGGTGATGCCGCCTTCCAGCGGGCTCAAGTATCCGTTGGCCCAGGGGGCTTCGCCGCACGAGGTCGCGGCGGCCCGACCCGCGGCGGCCAGTACCGCGGTCGTCAGTAGTATATAAGGCAAGCGCATCGCCGGAGGATGACAGCGGCGCGGTCGGCGAGCAAGCAGCGAGGCTCGACGATCGACACGCGAGATTTTTGTGATCCGAATGGCCCTGTGGTGACGCGACCACAACGATTCATCCGCTCACGCGTTCGTGCGGGGCGAGCACTCGCGCGAGGTACTTGCCGGTCGCGCTCGCGGCCGCCCTGGCGACCTGCATCGGGGTGCCGCTGGCCACCAGCTGGCCGCCGCGGCTGCCACCTTC
>JAYUXQ010000239.1:0-5180 GCA_043752905.1 Nannocystis sp.
CCCTCACTCACCCGCTCCCCTTCTTTCACCACGCGGCGACCGCCCGCGTCCTGTACATCGCCGCTGGGCCGTGCCCGCTGGTGTTCTCGATCTCCCTCACGGACATCGGCAGGCATGCGCCCGTGGTCCACCACGGGCCGGTGCTGCACAAGACCACCCACCTGTTCGGCCAGTCGACCGCGGTCGCCTCGCTCGCCGCGGATGACGTGCGTCGCGATCTGGGTGAGGCCACGCCCCTGGCGTGTGGCCCGTTGAACGAGACGCTGTCCCTCTGGGCGAGCTTCTGCGACGACGTCGCGGATCGCCTCAACGACAACGAGTCGCTCGCGGAGGCGCTCGATGACGCATGGGTCCTCCGCGATGGACACGACGTCGACCTGGACGACGACCCGGCGGCCCCCGCGGCGAGCATGGGCGGCGAGTGTGTCGCCTGGAGCCCGCTGTGACCCGCCGCTCGCGTCGTCGAGCCCATGCCCGGCCGCGGCCCACCCCTTCCGCAAAATCCCAAGAGCCCCACCCACACGAGGAGACACGATGATCGCACTGGCAACTCTTAACACCACGCTCGAGCGCGCCCTGGCCGTGGCCAGGCACCCGGACAAAGGCCGGGACGCGCGCCTCACGGCCTACAAACGGACCCGGTTCGCCGAGCTTACCCCGGACGATTTCGCGGCCGTGAACAACGCCCGCGTGCTCGACACCTACCGCTTCATCAGCGCCCACGTGGCGCTGCCTTGCCCGGTCCACGGCCAGCCTCTTGACGATGAACAGGTCGGGCAAGCGATCGGCGACCTGGCGATCGACACGCCGAAGCACGCGCTCTGGTTCCTCGTCGTCGTCGTCATCGCCGCCGTCGTTCTCGACGGCTGCACCTGCCCCAGTGGGCATGGGGGCGGTACCCCGAACAACCCCGGCACGAACCCGCCCGGTGGCGGCAAGCCTTGATAGAGTGGCGTCGGCCATGGACGGTCCACGCCTGACCTCAGAGCGCTTCTCGCACAAGCGGGGGGCGCTCGTCGCGTTCGCGGTGTCCACGGACTTTGTTTGGGTCGCGGTCCACGTCCAGGCCCTCGCGGCGCTCGGCCTCGTCGAGGGCGACCCGCGCTTCTACCTCGCCTACCAGATCGGGCGCTGCACGGTGGCAGCAACCGCGATCGCGGTGGCCCTTCGGTCGGGGCTGTTTGGGCGCCGCGAGCTAGGGCTCGTCGGTGCGCGCCATGGTGCTGCGTTGTGCAAGGTAGCGAGGATCGTCGGCGTCGTCGCGTTGATCGCCGCCGTGTTCGTCAGCGGTGTGTACCTCATCGCGCCGGGCACGGCCTGCGAGGTGGCGCGGCGCTCCCTGGTCGTGCCCGTCATCTACTCATCGGAGGCGTTCGTCCGCGACCTCCTTTGCATGGTGGTAGTCGCTCCGGTGTACGAGGAACTGGTGTACCGCGCGCTCCTCTTGTCGGCGCTCCGCGATCGGCTTGGCGAGCAAGCAGCCCTCCTCGCCGGTGGCGCCGTGTTCGTCGGCCTGCACTACGCTTACGGTTATGGCTGGCATGCGGGCTACATGGGTGTGGCACTCGTGCTCGGCCTGATCTTCCTGCGTACCCGCTCGATCGTTCCAGCCCTTGTGCTTCACACGTTGAACAACCTCTGGGTCGTGCTCAACTGGCGCGCGCGTGATGTCCTCGGCGATGCGGCGATCCTCGGCTGGCTGTGCTCGCCAGGTCCGCCTTGAGCCGCGCGCGGTGTCACGCTCACGGCCGAGCTCATACTCCCGAGGTCCACATATGTCCATCTCGTTGGTGGACCGTCCACGTCACAGGCTTACCGGTCACATCCAACAGTGTTCGTAGCTCCCCCACGACGTCTTCAACATCGCGCTCCGACAATTCGGCTTCGGCCGGAATCTGCGACGCAACTTCAGCCAGCGTCCAGCCCGAGGTTTTCGGCGCTTTCTTGAGGCAGCGCAGTACGACAGGTCCTGGCATGCTTCCGCGGTACGGAGTCTCAAGCCCGTCCGGTACCCCGTCAGCGAGACGGCTGGTCATGTCGATGGGTCGCCGTGTGGGAGACCCTCGGCTGCGAGCCGACCCTAACGGAGGCGGGGTCCGGATCGTTCATGACGGCGCAGACCGTCCGGCTCCTCGGGTCGCTCCGCGGCAGTCGCCGTACTCCCCGCGCCCGCGATCGTCGCCCGCGCAGGGTACCGGGGCCCTGCGTTCGCGTCGCGCCGTGGCGGTGATCGGCGGGGGGTATGCGGGTCAGCGGGGCTCCGCGTGGATCCCGGGCCCGGATCTTGATACCGTGATCCATCGTGCACTGGGCACGGGCGGATCGTCGGCATAGGTTTGGGCATGAACTATCGCTTCCTACAATCTACGGCGACCGCGCTCGGCATCCTCGTGTTCGCGACTGCCGGCGCCGCACACGCCAACCACTGCGATAGTTGCAGCCCGCCGATCCCGCATAGCGTCGCGTTGGCAGGAGAGACATCAGTCATCTTCAACCTGGCCGCACAGCTCGCACTCGAAGCAAACGGATGGGGGCGGATCGATCTGCGCGACGAATGCGTCGAACGCTGCGGGCGGCAGCAGCGGGTTAGCGGCGATCTTGACGTACTTCGCCGCCGTCACGCCCGCGAGGCCGGCGAGTGACGCGAGGTTGTCGTTGTTGCCGATCTGCAACCACTCGACCGCCGTCAGAGCGTCGAGGCCGGTCAGGTCGGTCAGGCCGTCCATGCCGTCGGTGCAGCCGCCGATGTCGAGCCTCCATTCGACGGTGTGTAGGTTCGCCAGCGGCGCGAGCGACGTGACCAGCGGCATGCCCTCGAGTCTGAGGGAGCCGACGGTGTGCAGGTTCGCCAGCGGGGTCAGGTCGGGCACCAGGGGGAGCCGTTGGAGCCCGAAGTCGCCGCCGGTGATGCCCTCCAGGCCGGCAAGCGAGGGCAGCGCGGGCAGGTTATGCAGCCATAGGTTCGGCGTGGTCGGCAGCGTCTCGAGACCCACGAGCGAGGTGATCGGCGCGTCGCCGATCTCAACGCCGTTTGCGATCGCTACGAGCGGCTGGAGGCCGTCGAGGCTGACAAGGTTGGGGTTGCCGGTCACGGTGAGCTGGTTCGTGCCGGCTCCGGGGATCCAACCCGCGACTGCGCCGACGTCGGCGAGCGCCGGGTTGTCGATCAGCCACAAGCCGTTGATGCCGTGGAAGCCGGGGGCGAGCGCCGGCAAGGCGACGGCGCCGGTCCCCCACAGCGCGAAGACGCCGGTCAGAGCCTCGAGGTTGGCGAGCCCGGACAGATCGGTGAGCGCCGGCAGGTCGTACAGCCCGAGCTCGTAGTCGACCTCGCGCAGGCACGCGAAGGGCGAGAGGTCGGTGAGCACCGCGTTGCCGGTGAGTTGCAGCATGCCCTCGACGCGGGTGACGTTTGCGAGGAACGCCAATTCGTCGGCCGTGAGGTCGCCGGATACGGCGAGCGGGCCGTGTATCACGCTCAGGCAGTCGAACTTCGTCAGGTCGTCGCCGGGTTTGATTTCGATTGGGAACTTGGACTCCCAGGTGGCCGGGCAAGCGCCGCACGGGGTCGCGGCGGGACCGGGCGCGCCGCCGGTGCTGCCCGTGTCTCCGGTATCAACGGTATCAACGGTGTCGCCGGGGTCGCCCCCGGTCGTAGGATCGGGCGTGCTGTCAGCGGCCGGCGTATCGGTGGTTGGTGCGTCAGTGGTCGGCGGCGACTGACTCGTCGCGTCGCCGGTGTCGGCGGCCGTCGTGGTCGCCTCTGGATCTTCACTGGCGGTGTCGAGCGGCCGATCGGAGCAGGCGACAAACCCCAGCGTCGCCGCGCACACGAGAACAATCGTAGGGCGCATCATCAGGATCTCCGCCAGCGACGGTATCGTGGATCGTCGAGCGGCGCACCGAGTGCGGGTGGAACGTGCATGGCGCCGCGAGGGACGGTGTTCTCGCGGCGCCGCCGTCGCGCGATGGAGAGCGCGTGGCTCGCGGACGCGGCACGGTCAGGCGAAGGCCCGCGCCGCTGAGCAGGCAGGCCGCCAGGCTGATCCGCGTCAGGCGGACTGGCGGAGCGCTGCCGGGCGGCCCCCGCGCGCCGTGGACGGCCTGACTTCGACCGCGCGCGGGCCCCCGCTGCCCGTGGTGGGCTTGCGGCCGACCTCGATCTCCGGCAGCACCAGTCCGGCGCGGGGGTCCTGCTCGACCTACGCCGGGTGGCGATCGAGACCGCCGCCGGCTGGTAGGTGACGACGAACGAGGACAGTTGCTCGATCAGCGCCTCGGACTCGAAAAGTTGCGCGAGGTGACGTCTGATTTCCTTAAGGCGGGGCCGTTCAAGCACGTCGCCGAGACCACGGAAACAGAGTCGCCGCACGGCACGTGAACCTGGCCCGAAGGACAGTCCGCGGGTATGTCTGGAGCCGACCGAATCTGGCCTCGGCGAGTGCGCGGGGACGCTCAACGTGGTCCCAAGGGCCAGGCCCGAACGGCACCGAGACAGAGGCCGAAGTCGACCGCGTCCGGCCCAGCGGCTGTCGAGCTGTCCCCATGTGAAAGGCGCAGCAAGGGCAGATGCGCGGCCGCGAGATCCCCGGGTCTTGGCCCGATCCTGTCCCGATTTTGTCGCGATCTTCGCCCGTCTCGAGGTAACTCTCCGAATTCGAGCCCGTAGGGCCCTCTAGGCGACCACCCCCATCACATCACCAACATCGCGTCTGATCGCCGCACGAATCGCAAGCTGCGCCGCAGAATCGGTGCTCCGAGTGAAATGCATTCCAGATCCGCCGCTGACACCCGCTAGCAGCAGCCAAGGCCCGCGGAGTTGGTGAGGCACGTTCGGGCGCCCGCCGCATCGACGCCCCCGCGCGCGTCCGGGACGCGTGGACGCGGTCACCTGCGCCGCAGCAGGGTCGTCTGCCGCCTCATCGCGTCGTAGAGATGCGAGCGGTGCCCCGCGAGGGCGAGGTAGCCGCCGAGCGCGAGCAGCCCCGCGCCGAGTGCGGCAGCGACTTCGGTCCGCAGCGTCGACGCGGGCGCAGGGGCCCAGGGTTTCGGAGCGGGCGGGGCTTGGCCGGGGCGTGCCACGCGAGCCAGATGTTGCCGTCGCCATCGCAGGGGTCGCCACGGGTGCACCAGGCGCTGCTGCGGACGTCCTGTCGCTCTGGAGTGATGCCGACCGCCGT
>JAYUXQ010000240.1:0-2028 GCA_043752905.1 Nannocystis sp.
TCCGCCAGCGCCTGCGCGATCGTCTCGAGCAGCTTCGGGTCGTACTCGTCCCACAGCACCAGCCGCTCCTTGGTGCCGAAATTTCTGTAAATGGTCGCCGGACCGGTCCCGGCCGCCTCCGCGACCGCCTCGATCGAGACCGCCGCGAAGCCGTGGGCCTCGAAGAGATCGAGCGCGACCGCCTGGATCCGCGCCATCCCCTCCTGCTTGCGGCGGGTCCGGCCGTCCTCTGGACTTTTGGGAGTCACTCTCACATGATAGTGACTATCACACGGGAGGGACGATGACGACAGAAGATCCGGTGGCGAGCTTGCGGGCGCGGATGCTCGCGCAGGAGTCCATGGTCCCGACCTCGGCGCTGCGACGGATGTGGCGGGGTGGTCGCAGCGCGGTCGGCCTGGCCCGGCAGCTGGCCCGCGGGCGCGACGGCGAGGCGATCGACCTCGCGGCCGCCGCCGAGGTCGTCGCCGGCCTCGGCCGCCTCAAGGGCATGGCGATGAAGGTCGGGCAGATGCTCGGCCACGTCGATCCCGGCGTCCCGGAGGAGCTGCGCGGCATGCTCTCGCTGCTCCAGACCTCCGCGCCAGCGACCGGCTTCGAGGCGGTCGAGGCGGAGATCCGGGCCTCGCTGGGCCCCCGCGCCGAGCCCCTGCTCGCCGGCATGGAGCGGGCCCCGGTCGCGGTCGCCAGCATCGGGCAGGTCCACCGCGCGCGCCTGCCGGACGGCACCGACGTCGCCGTGAAGGTGCGGCACCCCGGCATCGAGGCGGCGATCGCCGCCGACTTTCGCAGCGCGGGCGTCGGCAAGCTGTTCGCCGCGGTCGCCGGCGCCGCGGCGATCCGCGAGGTGATCGACGAGGCCCGCGAGGCCTTCCTCGCCGAGTGCGACTTTCGCCGCGAGGCGGCGAACCAGCGCCTGTTCGCGCGGCTGTTCGCGGATGACCCCGTGATCGTCGTGCCCGAGGTGCTCGAGGCGTGGTCCAGCGATCGCGTGCTCGTCACCCGCTGGATCGCCGGCCGCTCGCTCGCGCAGCTCCTCGCCGATGGGCCGGCGCAACCCGAGCGCGACGCCGCCGGTGCGGCCCTGTTTCGCTTCTGGGTGCGCACGCTGTACCGCGAGGGCCTGTTCCACGCCGACCCCCACCCCGGCAACTTCGCGTTTTGTGATCACGGCGAGCTCGTGATCTACGACTTCGGCTGCGTGCGCCGCTTCGACACCTCCCTGCGCCGGGCGTTCGCGCGGCTGGCCGCCGCCACCCGCGACGACGACCCCGTGGCGATGACCGCCGCGATCGTCGCCGTCGGCGGTCGCGTGCCGAACGACGCCGGCGGCCGCGCGCACGTGCGGGCGCTGCTGCGTGGCTTCTTCGCCCCGCTCCTGACCCCCGGCAAGCGACGGATCACCCTCGACGAGGGCATGAACGCGAAAGAGCTGCTGCGCGACAAACGAGCGCTCCTCGGCCTGCAGCTGCCCGGACGCATGCTGTTCCTGGTTCGCCTGCGCTTCGGGCTCTACGCCGTGCTCGCGCAGCTCGGGGCGGAGGTCGACTGGGCTGGCCTCGAGGACAGCTGGGCCCGCGCGGAGCTGTGATCGATCACCTCAGCGGACCGGCCATGGGTCGAGACCGAGAGCGGCGGCGATCGCCGGATCCTCGGGGCGATAGACCTGCTCGGCCGGCGTCTGCAGCTCGGTGAACGGCGGGCTCGCGTGCGCATGCTGGGCGCGGACCAGCGGCGTGATGTCCTCGACCGCGAGCAACCACCGATCGGCGAAGTCACGCAACGCCTCGCCGCGCATGCCGAGCTGGATCGCGCGGCGGGCCTCCGGCGCGCCGCCGGGCGCATGGTCGGGGTCCCACTGCAGGCGCACGTCGGAGCTCGCCACCGCCTGCTTCCACGCCGCCTGCGAGGCGTGGCGCCGCGGGTCGAACGACGACGGCACCGCGCGCGCGAGGACCTCGTCGAAGCCGCTGCGACGCAGCCACAGCGCGAGCACGACCTCCTGCCCGACGCCCGTCGCCCATCCGC